>JBPCTX010000114.1:0-16995 GCA_051011455.1 Acidimicrobiia bacterium
TAGAAGGGCGACCGCTCACGGTGACCGCTCGCCGTCCCCAGGCGGCCCAGAGCCTGCTGGAGAGAACCGGAGCAGAGGGCACTGTGCTCGGCTGGGGTGAGCCGCTCCCGGGGGCCGTCGTGGTCAATGCCACGCCCATCGGCATGGGCGGCGAGTCGCTGCCGTCAGGAGTTCTCGAGTCGGCCTCCGGGCTCTTTGAAATGCCGTATGGAAAGGCACCAACTCCGGCCTCCGAAACCGCCCGGGAAATGGGGATCCCGCTAGTTGCAGGCGTCGAGATGCTGCTGCAGCAGGCGGCGCTCTCGTTTGAACTCTGGACCGGGGCGACACCCGCCATTTCAGTCATGCGGACGGCCCTCAAATCCGACCACTCGCCGGAGTCGAATCTCTAAAGAGGCTCCCATTCGCTGCCGAAGTGCACGGAGATAGAGCCAAGGAGAATACGTGACCACCGAAGCGCGGCATCTCGGTACGATGCTGCTTCAGGAAGGCCTGCTGACCCGGGCAGATCTCGATCGCGCGACCGAGATCCAATCTGAAGGCGGCTTGCCCCTGGGGCGCATCCTTGTCGAAGAGGGATTTGTCAAGGAGACCGACCTCGTCAAGACACTCGCCGGTCACATTGGCCTCGATTTCGTTTCTCTCGACGACGTAACGATTGACCCGTCGGCAACTGCTCTCGTTCCAGAAGCGCTGGCCCGCCGCTATGCGGCCATTCCTATCGGTTTTGAAGAGGACGGCAGCCTGGTGGTTGCCATGGCCGACCCGGCCAATGTCCTGGCTATCGACGACATTCGCGCCATCACCGGTATGGATGTCAGGCCCAAGGTGGCCACTCGCACTGAAGTTGAGGATGCCATCTCCCGCATGGCGCAGTTCGACGACGCGGTCTCGGACCTCGGTGAGCTCCTGGATGACTCGGCCGAGGTCGAAGATCTTGGAGCCCTCGAAGCATCCGTCGACGAGGCTCCGGTCGTCAAGCTGGTCAACACCATCATCACCCGAGCCATCAACGAGCGCGCCTCTGACATTCACATAGAACCGGGTGAGAAGGACCTCAGAGTCCGGTTCCGCATCGACGGTGTTCTTCACGAGTCGATGACCACCCCCCGGGCCATTACCAACGCCATGGTGAGCCGCCTCAAGATCATGGCCGACATCAACATCGCCGAACGCCGCATCCCCCAGGATGGGCGCATCAGCTTGAAGGTCCAGGGTCGTCAGGTTGACCTGCGTGTTGCCACACTGCCGTCGGTGTACGGCGAAAAGGTCGTGCTGCGAATCCTCGACCGGAGCTCGATTCTGCTCGAGCTCACCGACCTGGGGTTCAGCGAACACAACCTGACCCGCTACGAGTCGTCCTACACCAAGCCGTACGGAGCCATCCTGGTGACCGGTCCCACCGGTTCGGGTAAGTCGACGACTCTGTACGCAACGCTCAATGTCCTCAACCGCCCCGAAGTCAACATCATCACGACTGAGGATCCGGTCGAGTATCGCCTGGCAGGGATCACTCAGGTACAGGTGAATCGCAAGGCCGGGCTGACGTTTGCGTCGGCGCTGCGGTCGATTCTGCGTGCCGACCCCGACATCGCTCTGATCGGTGAGATCCGTGACCGTGAGACCGCCCAGATCGCCATCGAAGCCGCCCTTACCGGCCACCTGGTCCTGTCCACCTTGCACACCAACGACTCGTCTTCCAGCATCGGCCGACTGATCGAGATGGACGTCGAGCCCTATCTGGTGGCCTCCTCAATCGACGCGGTGCTGGCCCAGCGTCTGGCCCGCCGGCTGTGTGAGAAGTGCCGCACACCGGCTGCGCCCGACATGGAACGTTTTGAAGCCGCCGAAGTCGACGCTCCGAAGGAGATCTTCGTGGCACAGGGCTGCACATCCTGCGCTCAAACCGGGTACCGGGGACGGATGGCGCTGCATGAGGTGCTGCTAGTCAGCGAGGACATTCAGCGCATGGCGGTTGAGCGCCGCCCCTCCGATGAGATCCAGGAGATTGCGGTCGAGCAAGGCATGCGCACTCTCTGGCAAGACGGTCTCGAGAAAGTGGCCTCCGGCATGACTTCACTCGAAGAGATCATGCGGGTGGTGGCATGAGCCGGGTGAGTCGCCAACTGGGAGAAGCCCTCGTCAACAACCGTCTGTTGAGTCGGGACGTGTTGGAAGACCTGCTTGTCGAGGAGTCCGACCGGCGGATCCCGCTGGCCAAGCTGTTGGTAACCGCCGGTCATGTCACCGATGCCGATCTGTTGGGGGTGGTGGCTGAGCAACTCGGTATCGAGTACGTAGACCTCGAGCAGGCCATCATCCAGCCTGATGCTCTCAACCGCATCGACGCTCAGACCGCACGCAAGCTGGTAGCGGTCCCCATTTCTTTGGAGGAGGACCGGGTTGTGGTGGCTGTGGCCGACCCCTTCACAGCCAAGCTCCGCGAGACCCTGGAGACTGCATGCGGCAGTCCGGTTTCCATCGCACTCGCTCCCAAGCGATCGATCGACCGACTGCTCGGTGACTACTTCACTCTGAACGAGAGCGACATACCGGCCGTCGAGGTCCAGGAGGAGGTCCATCTCAACGACCTGCTGATGATCCTGGTGGAAAACGCCGGATCCGACCTTCACCTAACCGCCGGCACACCACCCCAGATCCGGGTCAACGGCGCACTGCAGCCCCTGGAGGACTTCGGGATGATGATGCCTGCCGACCTACGCCGGATGGTCTACGGGATCCTGACCGCCGATCAACGCCACCGGCTGGAGGAGCACCGCGAACTCGATGCCTCTCATCCGGTACCGGGCCACGGCCGGTTCCGTGTGAATGTCTTCTTCCAGCGCGACTCGGTAGGAGCTGTGCTGCGGGCGATTCCCAACGAGATCATGAGCCCCGACGACCTGGGGATGCCACCCGTTGTCAACGGCCTGGCCAATCTGCATCGCGGCCTTGTGCTGGTGACCGGCCCGACCGGATCCGGTAAGTCGACCACGCTCGCCTCGATAGTCAACCTGATCAACGAGAACCGATCGGTTCACATCATGACTATTGAGGACCCGATTGAGTTCCTTCATAGACACAAGAAGGCGATCGTCAACCAGCGCGAAGTAGGCACCGACACCTTCTCCTTCAACGACGCTCTCAAGCATGTGCTGCGCCAGGACCCCGATGTGATCCTGGTCGGCGAAATGCGGGACCTGGAGACGATCAGCGCCGCCCTGACCGCGGCCGAGACCGGCCACCTTGTGTTCGGTACGTTGCACACGCAGAGCGCCCCGCAGTCCATCGACCGTGTGATCGACGTGTTTCCTTCTCATCAGCAGTCGCAGGTCCGGGTCCAGCTGGGAAGCTCGATCCAGGCGGTGGTCAGCCAGCAACTGCTTCCAACTCAGGACGGAAAGGGCCGCACCGTGGCGGTGGAAGTCATGATCGCAACCGCTGCCATCCGCAATCAGATCCGCGATGGCAAGGTTCACCAGATCCCTTCGGCCATGCAAGCCGGTTCCAAACACGGGATGCAGACGATGGACCAGGCGCTGGCCGATCTGGTCAAGCGAGGGAAGATCACCCGCGAGCTCGCCTTTGAGAGATGTGCCGATCCTGAAGGTCTCAAGCACCTGCTGGGAGGTGGCTAGATGCCTACGAAGTTCGAATACCGGGTCCGTGACAAGTCCGGGAAGGTCCTTGAAGGTGAGATAGAAGGGTCGTCGCGCGACGCGGTCGTAAAGGCCCTGAGGGAGCGAGGCACGGTCCCGCTGTCGGTCGACGAGGTCAAGACGAGCGGTCTGCAGACCGAGATCAACATCCCGGGTTTGAGCGATCGGATCAAGTCCAAGGACGTCGCGGTCTTCAGCCGCCAGTTCGCCACCATGATCAATGCCGGCCTGTCGCTGCTGCGGTCCTTGTCGGTGCTCGAAGAGCAAACCCAGTCAAAGCCACTGGCCAAGATCATTGGGGAGGTCCGACGCGACGTCGAACGCGGCGTTGGTCTCTCGGCCGCTCTCGAGAAGCACCCGAAAGCCTTCAGCAACCTCTACACGTCCATGGTGCGTGCCGGCGAGGCCGGCGGTGTGCTGGACGACACACTTCTGAGACTGGCGAACACCCTGGAAAACCAGGTAGCTCTCCGCAGCAAGATCAAATCGGCGATGGCCTACCCGGTCGTCGTTCTCTCGATGGTGGCGCTCGTGGTGCTCGCCATGCTCGTGTTCGTGGTGCCGATCTTCCAGGATCTCTACGCCGGGGCCGGCGGTGAGCTGCCCGTGCCGACCAAGATCCTCATCACCGGCTCTGACCTGCTCAAGAACTTCTGGTTCATCGTCTTCCCTCTGATGGGTGTGGGCGTGTGGGCCTTTCGGCGCTGGATCAACACTCCGCCCGGGCGACGGATCTGGGATGCCTTCAAGCTGAAGATGCCGGTATTTGGCGGCGTGGTGCACAAGACGGCGATCAGCCGGTTCTCATCCACCCTCGGCGTTCTGCTGCGCACCGGTGTCCCGATCCTGCAGGCGATGGAGATCGTCCAGGACGTGGCCGGAAACGCCATCGTTTCAGATGCGGTCGAGGACGTTGCCAAGTCGGTCAAGGAGGGCGACTCCCTGGCCCTGCCGCTGTCGTCGCACAAGGTGTTCCCATCGATGGTCGTCCAGATGATCGCCGTCGGTGAGGAGACCGGTGCGGTCGACGCCATGCTGGAGAAGGTGGCCACTTTCTACGACCAGGAAGTCAACGACACCGTGGACGCTCTCACCAGCCTCCTCGAGCCACTCCTGATCGCCTTCATGGGAGCCACCGTCGGCGGCATCCTCGTAGCCCTCTACCTCCCGATGTTCAACCTCGTCAATGTTGTTGGCGGATAGCGGTTTCACCGCTATCCGGCTTTCAGCTTTCAGCTTTCAGCTTTCAGCTTTCAGCTTTCAGCCAGAACGCGCCCTTATGAGGCATGTTGCTCACTGCTTACTGCTTACTGCTTGCAGAACCTGACTCTGCGACTCGGGTGCGTTGGGAGGTTGGACGGGAGGGAACTAGTGCCCCCGTGTGGCGGTTCGATAGTCCCTTCGACAGGATTCAAACTCCTCAACTCGTTGGCGGCGGGGCCGATATCTAAGCGGTAAGAGGGTCGGGTAAAAGGCTCGACCGTAGATGCTCGCAAGGAGAACATCAGATGCTCAAAGCGATGCGGTCCCGTCTTAATAAAGACGAGGGCTTCACACTCATCGAGCTGATGGTCGTGGTGCTGATTATTGCCATTTTGGTCGCCATTGCCATCCCCACCTTCCTGGGTCAGCGGAAGAACGCACAGGACAGCGCTGCTAAGAGCAACGTCCGCAACGCCCTGGCGACTGAGAAGGCTTACTTCTCCGTCAACCAGGCCTTCACGGCAACCACCACTGACCTGTCAGCGATCGAGCCGAACTTGTTCGGCACCGGTGCTGATCCGGTCACGGTGACCATTGGTACCGCCGGCGTGTCTGTCTGCCTCGTGCAGCAGAGCGACGGTGGCGACTACTTCGCAGTGTGGGACGGCACCACAGCCGGAACCGTGTACTACCAAAGTGCAACGGATCCGTCACTGGGAACCTGCCCAACAGCGCAGCCGACAACCGGCTGGAGCGCCGGCGGCTGGTAGAACCAACTAGTAGCTAAACGAAGAAAGGGCCCTCCGGGGCCCTTTCTTCATTGGTTGACAGTTGACAGTTGACAGCTGAGCCCATAGGAGGCCGGAAGCCGGGACCCAGAGAGCTCTGAGCAGCAACAAGTTGAGACCGAACTTCTGGCTGAAAGCTGATGGCCGAAAGCTGACAGCTGGAGGCTGATGGCCGAAAGCTGACAGCTGGAGGCCGAAGGCCGAAGAGACTTTTCCCTCAAGAGGGGCTTCCCGAGAGCCGAAATATCCGAAGTACGTCCAGGAGAACCGCATGAACAGAGACACCGATCGAGGATTCACGCTCGTCGAGCTGATGATTGTTGTCCTGATTGTGGCAATCCTGATTGCGATCGCGATACCGACCTTTCTCGGACAGCGCAAGGAAGCGGAGGATTCGGCCGCCAAGAGCAATCTCCGCAACGCCCTTACCACCGAGAAGGCTCTGTACACCGGTGGGCTGGAGGCTTTCACCGCCGACCTCGACCTGCTTTCGTCGGTTGAGCCCAGCTTGTTCAATGTGACGGGCGCCAGTCCCGCTGTCAGCACGTTCGATCCGGTCGCCGTCACCATCGACGGAGCCGGCGAGACCGTTTGCATTGTGGCTCTCACTCCTCGCGGCGAGTATCTGGCGATTTGGGAACACGAGAGCTCAGGCACCCAGTACGGCCGTCACTCGGCCAACCCCTTCGGCTCTTGTAGCGCCAGCGGCCCTCCGGGGGTTGGGACCTGGACCGCCAACAGCTGGTAGACCCCGGCTAGGGTCCGGGCCGCATGGAAACGTCTCTCATCGCAGGCGTCGCCGCCGTATTCGGGCTCATCTTCGGTTCGTTCATCAACGTCGTCGCCTACCGGGTACCGGCCGACATGTCGGTGATCTCGCCACCGTCGGCCTGTCCGTCCTGCGGCCACGCCATCCGGCCCCGCGACAACATCCCGGTCGTGTCCTGGCTGCTGTTGCGCGGGCGGTGCCGGGATTGCGATGCTCCGATCAGCCCTCGCTACCCGATTGTTGAACTGGCGACTGCTGTGCTCTTTGCCGGCACGGTGGCGGTAGTCGACGTCGAGCCGGTGCTGCCCGCCTACCTCTGGTTTGCCGGCGTCACTCTCACGCTGGTGCTGACCGATCTCGATGTACACCGGATCCCGAATCGGATCCTCTATCCGGGGACCGTGGTCGGCTTTGTGTTGCTCTCTGGCGGCGCCGTCATCGACAACGAAATAGGGACTTTCTGGCGGGCAGTGGCCGGGGGAGCGTTCTACTTCCTCTTGTTCCTGATCCTGGCCCTGGTCGCCCGGGGCGGATTCGGGTTCGGCGACGTCAAGCTGGCGTTCTTCCTCGGTCTGTTCCTGACCTATCAGTCCTGGGAAGTGCTTGGAGCGGGAATCGCGCTGGGGATTGCCATCGGCGGCCTGATTGCCATCCTGTTGCTGGTCACCAGGCGGGCAGGCCGCAAGGCCAAGATTCCCTTCGGCCCGGCGATGGTTTTCGGTGCTTATGCCGCCCTCGTATTCGGGCAAGAGTTGGCCGACTGGTACCTGGGAACCTGAACCAATCCGTTGACTTGCGCTTGACAGTTGGTTTGGTAACCTCCCGAATAACATTCTTGTAATTACAAAGCGCCGCGCTGGTGCTTTGAGGCGGAGAAACACACATGGCGGTCAACGTGGGGCTGGACATCGGTGCGACCGGTGTCCGGGCGGTTGCTCTCGATACCGGTAAGCAACCCCCCGTCATTCGGCGTATCGGCCAGGTCGACATCGAGCGAGGCGCGGTTGTCGCCGGAGAGATTGTGGATGCCTCCGCAGTCACAGACGCCGTTTCCCGTCTGTGGAAGCAAGCCAAGCTACCCAAGCGCCGGATAGTGCTCGGTCTGGCCAACCAGCGCGTAATCGTCCGGCAGGTCGACGTACCCCGCATGAGCGAACTGGAGTTGGCCGAGGCCCTCCCATTTCAGGTGCAGGAGTACATTCCGATCCCGGTAGAGGAGACCTACCTCGACTTCGTCCCGATCGAGGAGTTCACTACCCCCGACGGCGAACCGATGCTGTCGATCCTGGTCGTGGCGGCCCAGCGTGAGATGGTGGAAACGCTCATGGCAACGGTGGCGGCGGCCGGAGTCACACCGGTGGCCGTCGACCTTCAATCTTTCGGGCTGATTCGTGCCCTCTTCTACGGCGATTTCGACCTCGATACGGTCACGGCGGTCGTGGACATCGGGTCCGGGGTGTCTCAGGTCGTCCTGGTCAGGGCCGGTGAGCCACGGTTCGTCCGCCTCCTGCAGATGGGCGGTGAGGACTTCACTTCGGCGCTGGTCGATCGTCTCGACCTGACCTGGGAGGAAGCCGAGGAGTTGAAGCGCCAGGTGGGGGTGACACCGGTAGGGGGCAATGTGGCCCCGCCCGGAGACCCCTCGATGCCTGTGGCTGATGAGCACGCTTCGCCTCTGGAGGCGCAGGCTAAGGACATCCTCGATAGGCAAGCCGAGAAGTTCATCGACGAGGTCCGCGGCTCGGTCAACTTCTACCTCGGCCAGGCAGAGGAGCCCGAGTTGAGCCGCATCATCGTCTCCGGTAACGGAGCCCGGCTTCCGCACCTGGCCAACCGCCTGGGAGATGTGCTGGGAGCGCGCATCGAACCCGCCCGGGTGATTGAAGGCCTCAACACCGGGAAGCTGTCCGAGGCAGAGATCTCGGCCATGCAGCCGGTGATTCCGGTCCCGGTCGGCCTGGCCCTCTGGGACGAGTAATGCGAACCATCAACCTCATACCCCAGGAAGGCAAGCGCCAGACTGAAGGCAGACAGAAGCTGCTGCTGTGGGTGGCGCTCGGACTCATCTACGTTCTGCTGTTGGGCGTCGTGACCGTGTGGCGGCAAGGGGCGGTCGACGATGCAGAAGCCGAGGTCAGATCCCAGCGTCAGGCCAACGACGAGCTCCAGGTAGAGATAAACGCCCTGGCCGGGGCCCAGGATCTCAGCAACGAGTTCGACGCCTCGGTGGCCACAATGAGCCTGGCCCTCATCAACGATGTGTCCTGGGGCCGCCTCGTGAACGATCTCGGTCGGCTGATCCCCGACCGGGTTTGGGTCACGTCCTACTCGGGCTCAGTCAACCGGCTCGATCCTGCCGGCCCAGAGGTCCAGGCCGGGGTGGGGGAACTGGCCTTTTCCGGCGTCGCGTTCGACCGCACCGACGTGGCCGCCTGGCTGCGGGTGCTCGACTCAGACCGCTTCCCAGGCGTGGTCGGCACCTGGGCCACCGGCATTACCCAGTCAAGTATCGGCGAGGCCGATACCGTCAACTTCGGCTCTACTACCAGCCTGACCGAAGAAGCTCTCTCCAGCCGCTTGTTTGAACGAATCCCGGATATCTTCTGATGCGGCGCGGCCTGCTTCTCGGGATCCTGGCGTTCTTCATCATCACCGCCGGCTGGTGGTTTCTCTTCATGTCTTCCAAGTCTTCTGAGATTGGTGAGTTCAACGAGGAACGGGATGCCGCCCAACTCGAGCACTCGACGCTGCAGTCCCGCCGGGACGAGCTGGCTGCATTGGAGGCGCGGGAAGGTGAGTTCCTGCTCGGGATCGCCGAAGTGCAGTCGTCGATCCCGGCCACTCCGGACGGTGCGGCCCTGATCGAGGACATCAACCAGATCGCGGCAGACGCCGATGTTGACCTCCTCACCTTCAGCCCCGGGCTCCCGTTGCCGAGCACAATTCCCGGCCTGGTCGAGATACAGATGCAGATGACCTTCGAGGCTCCCTACTTCAAGGTTCTGAGCTTCCTGTTCGCCCTCGAGGACATGGAGCGTCTGGTCAGGGTTGACCAGGTCTCAATCACTTCCCGGCTCTTGGAGGACGGGACCAACCTGCTGTCCACGTCCCTCACCGCCTCGGCCTTCAGCCAAGCGGACCTGACGGGGGCCGCTCCGGTGGAGGCAACGCCATGATGAAGTTCGAGTATCGGGACAGCCGCCTCCTCCGAGTGCGTGATCTTTTCGGCAACTCGTCGGCTTTCATTCTGCTGGCCGGCTTGGCCGTTGCGGCGCTGTGGCTGCTGGTGGCGCCATCCATCCTTGGCTCATCATCGAGCATCGACCCAGATCCCATAGTGCTGGCCGATTCAGGCGTGGTGAGTGAGAGCCCGCTCGATGAGCTACTTCCCGGGATGATCCTCATTGACGACTTCCAGGTGTCACAGCCACGTGATCCCTTCCGGCCCCTCATCACCGAAGACACCGGCGATACGGGCGACGGTGGCGACGGTGGCGACGGGTTTGACCCGACCGGGACGTCAGTCGGGCTGATCTCGGTGACCACCCTCGGCGACGGCACAAAACAGGCTGTGGTCCGTGTTTCGGGCACCGATTACACGGTTGGTGTAGGTGACACCTTTGCAGGCAGCTATCAGGTGGTTTCGTTGACGGACACGGGAGGGACGTTCCTGTACGGGGATAGTCCGTTCACGCTCGCGATCGGCGAAGAGATCCTCAAGTAGCTACCCCAGCGCGCCTGCGGCGCCTACCATCTCCGGCATGTTGCGGTTCCTGACCGCCGGGGAGTCACACGGCCCCGGCCTCACCACCATCATCGAAGGACTCCCCGCCGGTTTGCCGGTGGATTCCGACACCATTGCCTCCGAGTTGGCCAGGCGCCGACTCGGGTTCGGTCGAGGGCCGCGCATGAAGCTGGAACGAGACGAGTTGGAGATACTCGGCGGGGTTCGCTTCGGCAAGACGCTGGGTGCTCCGGTATCTGTCCTAATCCGCAACACAGAGTGGGATAAGTGGAGCACTGAGATGACTCCGGGGCCGGGCCAATCGCAGCGGCCAGCCACCGCCCCCCGTCCCGGTCACGCCGATCTGGCCGGTATGCAGAAGTACGACACGCACGACGCCAGAGACATCCTGGAGCGAGCTTCCGCTCGCGAGACGGCCGCTCGCACCGTCGCCGGAACGTTGGCCAAGGAACTGCTGGCTGCGGTCGACATCTCGGTACTCAGCCATGTAGTAGCCGTCGGCACCGTGCAAGCACCCGAGGGCGAACTACCCACTCTGGAGGACTTGGCCGCTATCGATGAATCACCCGTTCGGGCCTTCAGCGCTGAGGGAGCCGAAGCGATGATCGCCGAGATCCAGGCTGCCAAGGCCGATCGTGACACGTTGGGCGGTGTGGTTGAGGTCGTGGCGCACGGTGTCATGCCCGGTCTCGGCAGCCACGTCCACTTTGACCGGCGCCTCGACGCCCGACTGGCGGAAGCTCTCATGTCGATCCAGGCGATCAAGGCGGTCGAAATCGGCGACGGCTTGGCCAGCGCGGCCAGGCGGGGCTCTGATGCGCACGATGAGATCAGCTACGACGATGGGTTCGTGCGGGACACCAACCGGGCCGGCGGCATCGAAGGCGGTATGAGCATGGGGGGCGTAATCCGGGCCCGGGCGGCCATGAAGCCGCTCTCCAATCTGATGCGAGCCCTCAAGACCGTCGACGTTGACTCCAAACAACCGGAGAAAGCTATCCGGGAACGATCGGATGTGTGTGCGGTGCCTGCCGCCGCAGTGGTTGCAGAGCAGATGGTTGCCATAGTGCTGGCCCAGGAAGTGCAGCGGAAATTCGGCGGCGACACGGTCGAGGATCTGGTGGCGGCAGTCGACCACTACCGCAAACGCCTGACCCGGTTCTAGCGGCATGAACCTGTGGCTGGTGGGGATGATGGGCTCCGGTAAGACCACCGTTGGACGGCTGGTGGCGGTTGAGGCGGGCCTGACGTTCCAGGATGTCGACCTGATCGTCACCCAGCGGGCCGGCAACACCATCGCCGAGTTGTGGAAGCGCGACGGAGAGGACGCCTTCCGCTCCGCCGAAGCCGCCATCATCTCCGAGCTGGCTACCGCGACGGGAGCGGTGGTTTCCACCGGGGGTGGAGCCGTTCTGCGTGAGTCCAACCGCCTGGCCATGCGCCGATCCGGAACAGTCGTCTGGCTGCAGGCATCGCCGGAGGTGCTGGCCGGCCGGGTGGCCGGCGCCCACGACCGGCCCCTGTTGAACGGCGGCGGCCGGGGCCGGCTCGCCGAGCTGCTGGAAGGCCGCCGCGGGGCCTATCAGGCGACCGCCCACCACATGGTGAGCACCGAAGGGCGAACTCCCGCCGAAGTGGCCGAACAGGTGGGCCGATGGCTGTGACTTCTCCCGAGTTGGTTATCGCCCGCGGGTCGCTGGCAGGAGAGATCCTGCCAGAGCGAATCGGCCGGGACCGGGCGGTCGTGCTGACTCAACCAGGTGCTGCCGACTTCGCCGCCCTTGTGGTCGATGGGATCGCATCCACCGGTCTGGCAGTGGACCTGGTCGTCGTGCCTGACGGCGAAGCGGCCAAAACCATCGAAGCCGCCGGAGAGCTGTACACCCGGTTGAACCGCCTCGGCCTGGCCCGTGGTGACACTGTGGTGGCAGTGGGGGGTGGGGCCGTCACCGATGTCGGGGGCTTCGTGGCCGCCACGTATCTGCGCGGAATAGAAGCCGTTTACTGCCCAACCACGCTGCTGGGGGCGGTCGACGCCGCCATCGGTGGCAAGACGGGTGTGAACGTGGGGGGCAAGAACCTGGTCGGAGTCTTCTCACAGCCCGCCCGGATCGTCGTGGACATCGATGTGCTCGACCAACTCCCCATACATCTGCGGCGTCAGGGAATGGCCGAGGCCCTCAAGACCGGACTGGTGGGCGACCCGGATCTGGTCGATCTCCTGGAGCGGGATGGGCTGGACGCCGACACCGGTGAAGTGGTGGAACGGGCCGTCGCAGTCAAGACAGATGTGGTGGCTGAGGACTACCGGGAGTCGGGCCGGAGGGCGATCCTCAACTATGGGCACACGATCGGTCACGCCGTCGAGGTGGTGACCGGTGTCAGCCACGGTGAAGCGGTGGCGATTGGCATGATGGCCGCCGGAGCAGTCTCGGCCGACCAAACCGGGTTCACCGGTCAGAATCGCCAGCGGACGATCATCGAGCGACTTGGTCTGCCTACCTCGGCCGTCTTCGATCGGGGACCGGCGCGACAACTGGTCGACCTCGACAAGAAGCGGGACACCTCGGGGCTTCGCATGGTCTTGCTCGAGGCAGTCGGTCGTCCGGTTGTCCAACCAGTCGACGATGAGATGATCGACCTGGCGCTGTCGGCTATCTCGGGCTGATCGGCTACCGTCCGACTTCGTCGTCGTTTGTACAATCCCACCATGCCATCAGCCAATGAAGTCAATCGCGGGCAGGCCCTCGCTCTGGAGGACGGTCTGTATCAGATCGTCGAACACACTCATACCAAGCCGGGCAAGGGGAGAGCCTTTGTCAAGATGAAGCTGAAGAACCTGGATGGGGGCGGGGTGGTGGAGCGCACGTTTCGCCCGGATGAGAACGTGGACCGGGCGATGATCGACCGCCGCGAGCACCAGTTTCTCTACCGCGATGATCTGGGATTTCACTTCATGGACAACGAGACGTATTCGCAACTGGCGATCGTTCCCGAGGATGTCGGCTCCGCCACCGACTATCTGAGTGAGGGCATGACCGTCCTGCTCCCGATGTACAACGGGCGGCCGCTGTCGGTGGACGTTCCGGCCTCGGTTGAACTTGCGGTAGCGGCGGCCGAACCGGGAGTCAAGGGCGACCGGGTTTCGGGGGCTACTAAGCCGGTCACTCTCGAGACCGGCCTGGTGATCCAGGCTCCACTCTTTGTCGACCAGGGCGATGTCGTCAAGGTCGATACCCGCACCGGTGAGTACGTCACCAGGGTGACATGAAGGGCTCGGCCCGGGAGGAGGCTCTGCGCGCCCTCTACGAGGTCGACCAGCTGCCTCCCGACGACACCGGGGAGGAAAGCCGGGGAGGGCGGGCCGGGCGCTTGGTGGCCGGCGTTCGTGCCGAGCAAGGTTCCCTCGACGAAGCGCTCGATGAGGCCTCGACCAACTGGCGGGTCGACCGGATGCCGCCCGTTGATCGGGCCATCCTGCGTATCGGTCTATATGAGCTCCGGCATCGACCCGGCACTTCGATCGGCACCATCATCGACGAGGCGGTAGAGCTGGCTAAGCGATACTCGACCGAACAGAGCGGCCGATTCGTCAACGGCGTCCTGGCCGAGTTGGCCAGGCGGGAACGGCCGATCGAGGCGAACGGAGAACCGACCGTCGCCGGGTAGAATGGCTTCGCCAGCCGGCTGAGGGGCCGGCGAGGGTGGAGAAGGTGGAGACCCGAGAAATCCTCGACCAGAACGGTCGCGCACGCGTCCACATCGGTCCCGATCCGGGATCTTGCTCAGGGTTTTCCAGGTGACGAGCGCCGGCCGCTCCCTCGTGTTGGCCGGGGGGGAAGTCTTGACCTCCGAGGGTCTCCGCCGCCTCGACGTCGTGGTCGAAGGGGGTCTGGTCACAGGGATCGGCGAGCGGCTGGCGGCCGATCTCACCATCGACTGCTCGGGATGCTGGGTCGGCCCGGGGTTCGTCGATCTACACACTCACTTGCGGGAGCCGGGCCAGGAGCACAAAGAGAACATGGAGTCCGGCGCGGCCGCAGCCGCCGCGGGCGGTTACACCGCGGTTCTGGCCATGCCGAACACCGTGCCGGCCATCGACAACGCCGAAAGAGTCGCCGATGCTCTGGATCGAGCCCGGCGGGTGTCCGCAGTCGAGATTGGCGTGGCGGGGGCTGTGACTATCAGCCGGTTGGGACAGGAGCTGGCGGACCTGGAGGGAATGTTGGCGGCCGGTGTTCGCTGGTTTACCGACGACGGTGACAGCGTCCGCACCGCCGGCCTATTGCGGCAAGCATTTCAACTGCTGGGAGAGCACGGCGCGGTGGTCTCCGAGCATGCCGAGGATGCATCGTTGACGGCGGGCGCCATCATGCACGAGGGCGAAGTGTCTGAACTGCTCGGTGTGGGCGGCATGCCGGCGGTGGCGGAGACTCTGATAGTTGCCCGCGACCTGGCGCTGGCGGCCGAGACCGGATCGGCCGTTCACATCCAGCACCTCAGCACCGGGGCCTCTGTCGACTTGATCGCATCTGCCAAAGCGGAGGGCATCGCGGTCACCGCCGAGGTCAGCCCCCACCACCTCACCTTTGATCACACAGAGCTCAAAGAGCGCGACCCGCGGTTCAAGATGAAGCCGCCGCTTCGGACGGCCGCCGACGTGGCGGCGGTGCGGGCCGGGCTCACGTCGGGTGTGATCGACATTGTCGCCACCGACCATGCTCCGCACTCGCCGGGCGAGACCGAGGAGGCCGGGCTGGAATCGGGCGCCTTCGGCGTAATCGGCCTGGAGACCGCCGGCCCAGCCGTCAATACTGCCGTCGGTTTGTCGGCGGCCGACTTCTTCGATCGCATGGCGATTGCACCCGCTCGCCTGGGTGGATTCGCAGGTCATGGGCTCCCGGTGGCAGTTGGCGGACCGGCCAACCTGGTGGTGTTCGATCCTTCCGCGGAATGGACGCCGGGCCGTTTCCGATCCCGCTCTCACAACTCTCCATTCATCGGTCGGCCATTGCAAGGCATGGTCAAAGCCACTCTGCATCGCGGTCTCCTGACCCACGGGCGGGAGGAGTTGTGAAGGGGATACTGATCCTGGCCGACGGGACCCGCTTCGAGGGTGAGGCCGTCGGAGTGGAAGGAGTGGCGGCAGGTGAAGCTGTGTTCAACACCTCGATGACCGGTTACCAGGAAGTGTTCACGGATCCTTCTTACACCGGACAGGTGGTGGTGATGACCTCGCCTCACGTTGGCAACTACGGGGTGACGAGCAGTGATCAGCAAGACGATGGCCCTCGCTGCTCCGGAGTCGTGGTCAGATCGCTGTCCCGGCGGTCTTCCAGCTGGAGGGCCGAAGGCGAGCTTTCTGACTACCTGAAGACTTCGGGGGTGGTCGCGCTGGCCGGCGTCGACACCAGGCGGCTGACCCGTCACCTGCGAGTCCGGGGCGCCATGGCCCTGGCGATGGGACCGGCCGCGGCGGAGACCGAAATCCTGGAGACATTGGCCGGCATTGGCAGCATGGAAGGCCAGGCTCTGGCCGCCTCGGCCGGCACCGGCGAGATCTACGAAGTTTCTCCCGCCGGAACTGCCCGGGGCAAAGTCGTGGCGGTGGATCTGGGAATCAAACGAGACATCCTGTCGCAGCTAGCGGCCCGCCGGCTGGAAGTGGTCGTGGTGCCGGCCGCGACGCCCGCCGAGGCGATTCTGGCGCTCGAACCCGACGGGGTGTTCCTGTCCAATGGACCGGGAGATCCCGAACCGCTCTCGGAGACCATTGCGGCCATCCGCGGACTGCTCGGCAAGGTGCCGGTTTTCGGCATCTGCCTGGGCCATCAGCTGCTCGGTCTGGCGATGGGGGCCCGCACCTACAAACTGGGTTTCGGCCACCATGGCGGGAATCATCCGGTCCGCAACCTCGAGACCGGCCGGGTCGCCATTACCTCACAGAATCACGGGTTTGCCGTCGATCTGTGGCCCCTGGCGGGCCGAGAGGCACCGGCCCGGTCCGGCGTTCCCGGCCCCGACCTGTTGCCGGCGCGGGTAGGCACGGACTTCGGGGCAGTTGCCGCCACCCACCAGAACCTCAACGACGGCACGCTGGAAGGCCTGTCCTTCCTCGACGTGGCGGCCTTCGGGGTCCAGTTCCACCCCGAGGCCGCGCCCGGACCGCAAGACGCGGTCGACCTCTTCGACCGTTTCCTCGAACTGATGGACCTGAACTGATGCCCCGGCGCACTGACCTCCGCAGCATTCTGGTCATCGGATCCGGGCCGATCGTGATCGGTCAGGGCTGCGAGTTCGACTACTCCGGGTCCCAGGCCACGAAAGTCCTGCGCCGGGAGGGATACCGCGTGGTTCTGGTCAACTCGAACCCGGCCACCATCATGACCGATCCCGGCTTCGCCGACGCCACCTACCTCGAACCCCTCACCCCGGAGGTAGTTGAGGCCATCATCGAGCGGGAGCGGCCGGATGCGTTGATACCCACATTGGGAGGCCAGACCGCTCTCAACCTGACCGCCCACCTGGCAGACCGGGGAGTGCTCGAGAAGTACGACGTCGAGTTGATCGGCGCCTCGGTCGATGCCATCGCCACCGCCGAGGACCGGGGCCGGTTCAAGGAAGCAATGGAAGCTGCCGGCATTGCCACCGCCCGGGGGGTTTACGTCCAGAGCGTCGCGGCGGCGCAGGAGTTCGCGGCCGACAACGGCTTCCCGGTCATGATTCGCCCCTCCTACATTCTGGGCGGGGGCGGCACCGGCCTGGCGGCCGGCCCCGAAGAACTGGCCACGCTGGTGGAGGCCGGCCTGGCCGCCTCGCCGGTGCGAGAGG
>JBPCTX010000115.1:0-5177 GCA_051011455.1 Acidimicrobiia bacterium
GGATAGACCATCCCTACGCCGTCGAAGCAGAACGCAAGCCCTCCCTGCTGCCTGAGGCCACCATCGCGGTGCAGCTCCATTCCATCGGCGGGTGGGGAATGATCACCACCGGTAAGAACCTGGGCGAGATCATCGGCTCGGTGGGGGAGGACCTCATCGAGCAGCACGACGAGGTCGACGACTTCGGCCGCCCCAAGGAAGTCCTCCATGTCAGTGCCAACCCCCGCTACGGGTCGGAGAAGAAAGGCGCGCCCACCGCTTACTTCCTGGTGGTGGCCCCTCAGCGAGTACGGGTCAACTGCGATCTACGGCACGTGGACGTAGTGCTGTGCTGCGATCCAAAAGCATTCACCCACACCAACCCCCTCGAAGGCCTCAACGAGGGGGGTACGTTTGTCTGGGAGTCCGAAGAGGATCCAGAGACGGTCTGGCAGCGCATCCCGGCCCGATATCGGCAGGAGATAGTCGACAAGAAGATCCGCATCTACACCCTGCCCGGTTTCCGGATTGCCCGCGAGGCCACCGACCGCGAAGACCTCCAGCTCCGCATGCAGGGCAACGCCTTCCTGGGAGCCTTCTTCAAGGTGTCCGGTTTTCTGGAGGACTACGGGGTCTCCGACTCCCGCTTTAGGGAGATCGTTCGCGCTCAGTACGACAAGAAGTTCGGCCGTTTCGGTGAGGCGGTCGTCGAATCGAACATGACGGTGATGACCAAGGGCTACGAGCTGGTCCAGGACGTCCCCCACGGCGAGGTTGACGCCTCGGATCGCTCTTCGATGCGGGAGCCGGCCCTGATGGCCTGCAACGGTTGCTCGGTGGAAATCCCCTCCCGTGAGCCCAGCCCCGACCAGGGAGTGCGCATCCCCCTGGCCCAGATCTCCACCTTCGACAAGGAGTTCCGGGCCGACTTCGGATACCACCAGCCGGCTTCACCCCTGGCTTCGATCGGGATGATGGCAGCCTCCACCGGCCGCACCGCCTCCAAGTATGTGGCCCGTCGCGAGACCCCGGTGTGGATCGCCGAGAACTGCACCGCCTGCATGGACTGCATCACCGCCTGCCCCGACACCGCCCTGCCCAACACCGCCCAGGACATGGCGACCGTCCTCCAGACCGCCGCCAAGGGCTATGTGGTCGATCGGGAGCAGCGAGCCCTGCTGGTGGCCGAGCTGCCCGGGATGGAAGAGCGATTGCGGACGGCGATGGCGCAGGAAGTGGCCGACAAGGCCTCGACCCCGTTCAAGAAGCTCTTGGGAGCGGAGGTAGCCACCCTCGACGGGATCGATGAGAAGTCCCGCGACCAGTTCATGGAGCTGTTCGAGCGGGTTCCCTTTGCGTTCCACAAGACCACCGGCGTCTTCCGGTCCCTGGAGCGCAAGGAGGAGGGGAGTGGCGGCCTGTTCTCGATCATGGTCTCGGACCTGTGCAAGGGCTGCGCCGAGTGCGTCACCGAGTGCCCGTACGAGGCACTGGAAATGGCCCACGAGACGGCCGAGCTCAACGCCGACCACGTCAGCGGCACCAATTTCCTCGATCTGCTCCCCGACACCCCCCGCAAGTACCTGGGGCGCTTCGACCCCGACGACCCGGTCGGATCCCATGTCGCCCACCTCAAGAACCACCTGATGGTGCGCAGCAACTACGAGGCGCTGGTCTCGGGCGACGGCGCCTGTGCCGGCTGCGGCGAGAAGTCGGTCATTCACGCCGTCACCAGCCTGACCGAGGCCTATATGCGGCCCCTCTTCCATGCCAAAGCCGACCGGTTGGACGGCAAAGCCGAGCGCCTCAACTTCGAGGGCATCGCCAAACTGGAGGAGCTGCGTGAGCGCAGTCCCGAGGAGTACGAGTTGTTCCGGCGCACGGTCGCCCACGTCATCCTCGGTCTGGGCGGCGAGTCCGACGAGGACACCAACGCCCGGCTGGAGGCCCACGGCGAGATCACCGACGCCGAGATCGTCGAGGCGATCACCGTCACCATGCGCCAGGACGCCTTCAACCATCGCGAGCTGCAGGCGGTGGAGGGGAACCTCCCCAACGGGATGTCGGTGATGGCGATGGGTGCCCACACCGGCTGCAACACCGTGTACGGATCAACCCCGCCCAACAATCCTCATCCCTACCCTTGGATGAACTCGTTGTTCCAGGACGGTTCGACGGTGGCCTGGCTGATCGGCGAGAGCTTCATCATGGATCACTCCAAGCGCTCGATCGTTCCCGAGCGCCTGGCCGACCGGTTGCTGGATCGTGCCGAAGATGTGATCAACGACGCCGACTACTTCGAGCTGACCCACATGACCGACTCGGCCCTTACCGCCAAGGAAGTGCGGGAGCTCCCCAAGGCGTGGGCGGTGGGCGGTGACGGTGGCATGGGTGACATCGGCTATCAGAACGTCTCCAAGGTCGTGCTCCAGAACCGGCCAAACGTCAAGCTGCTGATGCTCGACACCCAGGTCTATTCCAACACCGGCGGCCAGAACTCCGACTCCACCCCAATGCTGGGCGGCGGGGACATGAACCAGTTCGGGGTGGCGTCCCAGGGCAAGCTGACCGAGAAGAAGAGTGTGGCCGAGTCCTTCCTGGGCGGGCATGGCTCTGCCTATGTAGCCCAGGTGTCGATGGCCAACACCGCCCAGTTCTACCGGGCGCTGTTGGAAGCTCTCGACTACCGGGGAACGGCTTTCATCCAGTCCTTCACCACCTGCCAACCCGAGCACGGAGTTGCCGACAACCTGGCCACGGTGCAAGCCAACCGGGTGCGCGATGGCAGAGGCATGCCCCAGTTCGTTCACAACCCCACTGCGGGTGAGACCTACGAGGAGACGCTTGACCTGGCCGGCAACCCCAATCAGAGCCGGGACTGGGCCAAGCTCACCTCCAAGGCCACCAACGAGGAGTACAACTACACGGTCGCTCACTGGGCCACCACCGAGGCTCGCTTCCGGCGTCACTTCCGCAAAGTCAAAGACACCGAGGGAATGGTCCATCTGGACGACATGCTGGTGCTGGTCACCCAGGACGACACCGTGCGGCGCCACGTGCTCGATCCGGCCCACCCCGCCTACGTCCCCGACTTCGGCGTCTACATCGAGGTCGACGGGGGCGAGGCCGGTACCAGTGTCATGGCGTTGTCCCGGCAGATGGTGCTGTTCTGCGTCGAGCGCCGCAAGGCGTGGCGGATGATGCAATCACGAGCCGGAGTAACCAATCACGATTACGAAGCCCAGAAGGCGGTGCGGATCGCCCTGGGGGAGGCCGAAGAGGTCATCGACCGGGTCGAGTTCGCCACCCGGCGCTACCAGGAGGAGCTGGCTGCCCTGTTCGCCTAGGTGAGCCACCGGGCCGCCCAATAGGCGGTCCCTCCGATCAACAGCACGCCGAGCACCGAACGCTTGGTCAACGCGGCCCCCGCCACACCCCCGGCCGCGGCCACCAGCGCGACGCTGCCTTGCACGTCACCGTCCGGGGCGGCCAGGCCGATAGTTGCCAGGGCGACGAAGAGAGCGAGCGGGAACGTCTCCAGGAACCGACCCCACAGTCCCACGGGAGCCGGGCGAGGCCAGATCAGAAAGATGGCGCGGCTGGCGAATGTGATGGCTGCCATCAACAGGATGAGCACCAGGTCAGGCATCCGGCCCCCTCCACAGCATCGCTCCGGCGGTGGCCGCCACCGTCGCCGCGCCGGTGATCTGCCAGGCCTCGGGGAGGACGTAAGTGGCAGCGATGGCGGATGCAACCGCCACCCCGGCCACGAACCAGTCGCGAGCCTTCCTCACCAGCGGCGCTGCCAGTCCCAGGAAGACGAGCGGGAAGAACACGTCGATGCCCCACCGTTCAGGGTCGATCGAATCGCCCAACATCGCCCCGAGTGCCGTGCCGCCCACCCAACCTGAGTACAGGAGCATGTCCGTGCCGGCCTTGTAGGAAACGATGTCTTCCTCGCCTCGCTCGGTGACATGCAGCGCCATGCCGAAGGTCTCGTCGACCAGGATCCAGGCCATCGCGATTCGGGTCCGGAGTGGGCGCGGCCCAATCAGCTCCGCCAGCCGGGCCGACATCGGGATGTGGCGAAGGGCCAGGCCGGTCGTGGCCACGAGGACGGGAGCGGCACCTGAAGCAAGCAGACCGGCCATCGTGAACTGGGCGGCACCGGAGATGACGATGAGAGAGGCCAGGACGGTCAACCACCGGTCCAGCCCGGCTTGCACGGCCAGCACACCAAATGCGGTGCCGAAGGCGCCGATCGCCACGAACAGCACCGCTCCATCACGCAGCCCCCGGCGAAAGGACGGGTTCACCGGGCGATGCTACCCGCCTGGCTCAGGACCCCCCTGGCCCCGCCCGTTCCACGCCCCGGAAACCGGGCAGCTGGCGGGTCGCCTTCGCAATTGGTCAACGCCGGTTGTGGCAATCGGGCTCATTTGTGGCGAGTCTTCTGCGTGCCCGACCCGGTTTCCGTGAGACTTTGCGTCGCTAGCTTTGAGTGGGTAGTCCCACCGCAAGGGATGGCCTAGCCCGCCACGCAAAGGAAGGCACAACCATGGTGAAGATCTTTGTCCCTCAAGCCGTTTCCGAAGTTGCCATCGAGAGGATGCAGCAGCTGGGGGAGGTGACGGTCTACCCCGGTACCGACGGGCCGATGCCGCACGATGAGATTGTCGAAGCTGTGGCAGACAAGGACATCCTGTACGCGATGGGCGAGGTGGAGTTCGACGAGGAGGTCATTGACGCTGCCCTTCCACTCAAACTCGTGGCCGCCATGCACATGAAGGCCACCTTCGTCGACCAGGCTGCCTGCACTCGTCGCAACGTACCCGTTTGTGGACTTCCGCAGTTCGTCAGCAAGACAGCCTCCGAATTCACCTTCGCGCTGCTCATGGCCACCGCCTGGCGAATCCCTGAGGCCGGTCAGTTCCTTCGCGATGGGAAGTGGACCCAGAACCAGTCGACTGCCTTTCTCGGTACCCGCCTGTTCGGCAAGACGTTGGGCATCGTCGGCATGGGCACGGTGGGATCGAACGTGGCCAAGCGGGCTGCCGCCTGCGAGATGCGCATCATCTACACCGACGTCGCCCGCAAGTCGCCTGCCGAGGAGTTCGCGTTGGGCAACGCCGAGTACAAGTCCCTTGAGGATCTCTTCATGGAGTCAGACTTCATCTCGCTCAATTCCACTCTCACGG
>JBPCTX010000116.1:0-5780 GCA_051011455.1 Acidimicrobiia bacterium
GCCCACCCCTCCCCCAACCCCCCCCACAAGCGGGAGGGGAGCAACTCAGCAAATCACTCCACGGGAGGGGTAACAGCACTGCCCTTCCCCACCCTCGAGGGCGGGGTGGCTCCGCTGTAAGCGGAGACGGGGTGGGGGAGGCGGTGTATCACCCAGTCAGCACCACAGGAACGCGCTAGCAAACCCTGCGGGTTGCCCACCCCTCCCCCAAGCAACCCGCAGGGTTGCCTCCCTCCCGCAAGCGAGAGGGGAGCAACTGGGGCCAGCAACCCTCGCACACCCCACCCAAGCAGCAGCACAGGAACGTGCTCTCAGCCCTCCCCCAAGCAACCCGCAGGGTTGCCTCCCTCCCGCGAGCGGGAGGGGAGCAATTGGGGCCAAGCCAAAGGCGACTCGCTGTCCCCTGTCCCCTGTCCCCTGTCCCCTGTCCGCTGTCCGCTGTCCGCTGTTCGCTGTGGGCTGAAAGCTGAAAGCTGAAAGCCGATAGCCGACCCGCTAACCCTTCAACAGCCGCCGCACGGCTGCCATCGAGAGCGCCAGGCGCCCGATGCTCCAGTCCCCTACTCGGACCACTTTCTGGTCGGCGATTGCGGGGACGAAGGTTCCGAGGGGGGTGCCGTCGGGTAGGGCGGCCTCGGGCCAGGCCTCTAGGAGGGGATCGAGCACGAATCGGCGAGATGCCATCTCGGGATGTGGCACCGTCAAACCGGAGCTGTTCACCTCGCGGTCTCCGTACAGCAACAGATCGAGGTCGAGCGTGCGTGGGCCCCAACGGACGTCCCGGGTTCGGCCCCGTGTTTCCTCGGCACCCAGCAACCCGGCCAGCACTGCTCCTGGCTCCGCCGCGGTTTCGAATACCGCCACAGCGTTCAAGAAGGCGCCCTGCTCGACCGGGCCGACGGGCTCAGACTCGTAAAGGCCCGAGCGCGACACCGGCTTCCAGTGTCGGGCCAGGGAAAGAAACCCGGCGCCCAGATGGTCATTGCGGTCCCCCAGGTTCGATCCGAACCCGATCGCGACGCGAGCCATGACTGCGGCCTACTCGAGGGAGGCAGTCACCAGTCGACGGCCCTCGGGACCCAATGGACGGCCGGCGATCTCCTGGATGGTGGCGGTTGCCATGATCGGGTCCTCGATCAGCCCGGACCGGATCAGATAGCCGCCCATGAACCCGACCAGGGTGTCGTCGAGGTGGTCGCGATGCACCAGCAGGATGTTGCGAGGGTCGCCGAGTATGCGTTCCAGGGCCCGGAAGACGGCTTCGGCTTCCACGTCGTCGTACTCGGTGGGAAGCGATACGTGGTGGGGTCGGATGCCGGCCTCGCGGTAGGAAGCCAGGTTCTGGTTGCTTTCCAGCAGTGAGAGGACGTCGCTGAAGCCCTCATCACGCAGCCAATCGATCTCCTCGCTGCGGCGCACACGTCGGTGCTGGAGTCCCTGGCCACCGATTCGTTCCGACAGAGCCAAACGGCGGGCAATAACCCACACAAACCCGCGTGGTTCCAGGCCGGCCACTATCCGGCCCCCATAATTGCCTCCACAGTTCGCGCTGTCTGCGCTCCCATGGCCACGTTGTGTACTCGCACGATGGCTACCCCTTGCTCAATAGCCAGAGCTACGGTAGCGCCGGTAGCCGGGTCTCGCTCGGGGGCGGGGACGTTTCCTCCCAGAATTCGGCCCAGAAATGCCTTGCGAGAGGCTCCCAGAAGGACCGGATAGCCGGTGGCGGCCAGCTGGTCGAGATTCCGGAGCAATTCGAGGTTGTGCTGGAACGACTTGCCAAAACCAATCCCGGGATCGATGGCGATGCGGTCCCGTCGCACCCCGCCCTCCTCGGCCCGGACGGCACGCTCGATCAAGAAATCACGTACTTCCCCAACCACGTCCTCATACTCAGGGCTCTCCTGCATGGTGCGGGGCTCCCCCTGCATGTGCATGATCACCACGCCCGATCCGTGTTCGGCCGCCAGATCGACCATCCGGGCGTCGCGCAAGCCGGTCACATCGTTGACCACCATCGCCCCGGCTTTGATGGCAGCCGCGGCCACGACCGGCTTGGTGGTGTCGATTGAGACTGCCACTCCCTGCGCCACCAGTGCCGACACCACCGGCACCACCCTGGCGAGCTCGTCCTCGGCCGGAACCGGATCAGCCCCGGGCCGGGTGGATTCGCCTCCGACGTCGATGATGTCGGCCCCGGCAGCAGCCATCTCTACACCATGGGCGATGGCGGCGTCGAACGACGAGTATCGCCCTCCGTCGGAAAAGGAGTCGGGCGTGACGTTCAGCACACCCATGATGACGGTTCTAGACCCGTCCCAGAGACGGGTGCCGGCCGCCCACCAGCTCAGCTGGAACCGCCTTCGCTGGTTGAGGCCGCAGCGATTTCGGCGTCGCCGGCTGTGACCTCGGTCTCGGCCGGGCTGATTTCGCCTTCCACTTCACCGTTGACGGGGGGCTCGATACGTCCGCCGCCGTTGCCCGAGTAGATCCATTTGCCGACCGGAGCGAACACTTCCGCCACCTCTTCCCGGTCGAGTGTCTCGGTCTCCATCAGCTCCTTGGCCAGCCGATCGAGGACATCCCGGTGGGTGGTGAGGATGGCCCTGGCCTCGTCGTGCGCCTGGGTGATGAGCTTGCGGACCTCGGTGTCGATCAGTGATGCCAGCTCGTCGGAGTAGTCCTGATGCTGGACGTAGTCCTTACCCAGGAAGACTTCGCCCTGGTTGCTCCCGTACTTCATGGGTCCCAGCTTGTCGGACATGCCGTACTCCATCACCATCTGGCGGGCCAGGTTGGTGGCCTTCTCGATGTCGTCGGCGGCCCCGGTGCTCGGATCCTTGAAGATGAGCTCCTCGGCGGTACGGCCGCCCAGCATCATGGCCAGACGGTCGACCATTTCGGACCGGCGCGTGATGTAGCGGTCTTCGGTCGGCAGAGCCAGCGTGTGCCCGAGCGACATGCCGCGCGGGATGATGGTGAACTTGTGCATCGGGTCGCCGTTGGGCACGGCGTGACCGACCAGGGCGTGTCCGCCCTCGTGATAGGCGATGACCAGTTTCTCATCCTCGCTGATCAACCGGCTCTTGCGTTCGGGACCGGCTACCACCCGGTTGATGGATTCCTCCAGTTCGTCCATCGAGATCTGCTCTTTGCCATGCCGGGCGGCAAGAATGGCGGCTTTGTTGATCAGGTTGGCCAGGTCGGCACCGGTGAAGCCCGGCGTCTGGCGGGCCAGGACCTCCAGGTCAATCTCGTCAGCCAACGGCTTGCCCTTGCTGTGCACGGCCAGGATTTCCACCCGGCCCTTCAGGTCGGGGCGGTCGACGATGATCTGGCGATCGAAGCGGCCCGGGCGGAGCAGCGCCGGGTCGAGGATGTCGGGGCGGTTGGTGCCGGCAATGAGGATCACACCCAGGTTGGCGTCGAAACCATCCATCTCGACCAGGAGCTGGTTGAGGGTCTGTTCCCGCTCGTCATGACCGCCACCAAGGCCGGCGCCGCGATGGCGGCCGACGGCGTCGATCTCGTCGATGAAGACGATGGCAGGTGCCTGTGCCTTGGCCTGCTCGAAGAGGTCGCGGACGCGACTGGCGCCGACTCCCACGAACATCTCTACGAAATCAGAGCCCGAAATGGAGAAGAAGGGCACTCCGGCTTCACCGGCTACAGCTCTAGCCAGCAGGGTTTTGCCGGTGCCGGGAGGGCCGAACAACAGCACTCCCTTGGGAATCTTGGCCCCTATCTGGCGGAACTTCTGGGGGTGCTGCAGGAAGTCTTTGATCTCCTGGAGCTCCTCGACGGCTTCATCGATGCCGGCGACGTCATCGAACGTCACTTTGGGCTGATCCTTGGTTACCTGCTTGGCCTTGGCTTTGCCGAACTGCATCACCCGGCTACCGCCACCCTGGGCCTGCATGATCACAAAGATCATGAAGCCGAAAATCAGTATCCACGGCAGCAAACCGATGAGGAGCTCGACGATGGTCGTGCCCTCCTGATCAACGTCAACCGGTACGCCGGCCTCCTGTAGACGCCGGTCCAGTTCGGCCTCGGACTCGTCCGGATAGGCGGTCTTGAACTCGAGCTCGCCATCAACCGGCTCAATGAAGGTGCCCTTGGCGATGTTTGATTCGGCCAGGATTGTCACCTGCTCGACATTGCCTTTATCGATCTGGGCGAGGAGCTCGGTGTACTTGACCTCGGCCGGAGCGTTGGCGCTGGCCATGACCGACTGGACCACAATCGCCAGCACGACGATTACCGCCAGGTAGATCAAGAAGTTTCGAACGGTTCGGCTCACGGTGTCCTTATCGCGACCAGGAGAATGCGGGGTTTTCCCGCCCTCGTTGAATCACGGTAGTCGTCAATGGTAGGTAACACACTCGGCAAGCGACAGGCCAATCTGAAACAACCTGGTCAAACTTCCGGCAGGTCGGATTCGTCCAGAACCGTCACATAAGGCAGATTTCGGAACAGACCGGCGTAATCGAGGCCGTACCCGACCACGAAGTCGGGCGGAATGTCGAAACCCCGGTACTTGACGTCGATCGGGATCTGCTGGATTCCCTCCTTGACCAGCAAGGCCGCGATCTCCAGCGAGGCCGGCTGGCGAACCCGGAGGTTCTCCAGGAGGTAGTGAAGGGTGAGGCCGGTGTCGACGATGTCCTCGACTATCACGACGTGGCGATTGGCGATCTCCTGGTCCAGGTCCTTGAGAATGCGCACCACCCCGGAGGACTTGGTGGCATCGCCGTACGAGGAAACCGCCATGAAGTCGAATTCGACCGGGACCACGATCTCCCGGGCCAGGTCGGCCATAGTGAGGAAGGCGCCCTTGAGGATCCCTACCAGCAGCAGTTCCTTACCCTCGTAGTCGGCGCTGATCTCGGCGCCCATCCTGCCAACGGCAGTGGCGATTTCCTCTTCGGTGATGAGGACATTCCCGAGCGTTTCCATCAGTTCCCTTCCCCGGTCGCCGTGTCGTCGATGCGGGCCACAAGGTAGCGCGTGGTGGAGGTGCCTCGCCAGGCCCAGGCCGCAGCCCGCACCCCCGGGATGAGGGCGATTCGCCCGCCCGACTCCACCACCGGCCAACGGGGGCGCAGCCGGGGTGAAATACCGGCTTCCGCCAGCGCGTCGCCCACTCGTTTTCCACCGGCACCGACGTCGATGCGCTCCGCGGCAGTGGCCGCCCGTACCAGCACGTCGCGTTCTACTTGGTCGGCGTCAAGAACGAAAGAGCGTCCGCCGATCACCGGCGGCGGATGGTCCGTGACGTCCAGCTGCAGGCGCCAGCGATCGAAACCGACGGTGGCCGGGATGGCGGTTTCCCGCGGCGGGAACGGGTCAACCAGGCCGGGGTTCAGAACCACCATCGGCCCTTCTCTTTCAACCCGGACCTTCCCGCTCAACTCGGCACCGGCCCTGGCTCCGGCTGCAACTTCGAGCACGGTGCCGACCTCCTCGGCTGTGCCGGGATGCGGGCCGCGCACGAGGCGAATGGCCCGCCGCACCACCCTCGTCGCGATTGCCTCATCGAGGATCGCCAACAAAGCGGTTGGGATCATGATCACCTCGCCGTCGTCGAGCACCGGCACGGTGGCGGCCAGCTTCTCGAGGGCGGAATCGTCGGTCGCCGCCAGAGCCCCGGTCCGCGCCAGGGCCGCTCGCAGCTGCGGGTTGTAGTCGGTCTCCAGCTGAGGAATCAGCTGCCGACGCAGTCGATTGCGGCGCACCGTGAGCGACTCATTGTCCGGGTCGTCAAAGAAGGGAAGGCC
>JBPCTX010000117.1:0-3936 GCA_051011455.1 Acidimicrobiia bacterium
GCCATCGCCCCACCTCCACTGTCGGCTGTGCCAAACGTAGACCCAATTCCGACCTGTTGCCCGGGGCCTTTTGGCCCCTGGAAAGCGCCAACTGACCGCGTTTTGGGCCCCGCGCATGCACTAGAAATGGGGCATGGCAATCGATCACAAAGTGGCAGTGCTCGGGGGCGGATCATGGGGGACGGCTCTTGCGTGTCACCTGGTGCGCGGTGGCAATCCGACCGTCCTCTGGGCACGGGAACCGGAGGTGGTGGCCGGCATCAACCAGGAAGGACGCAATCCCCTCTTCCTGTCCGATGTTGATCTGCCGGAAGGGCTTACGGCCACCGCCAGCATCGAGCGGGCGCTGATCGGTGCTTCGGTGGCGGTCAGTTCGATACCCACGCAGTTCATCCGCCAGACGGTCACGCCGATCATCGATCACCTGGCCGGACTCCAAATGATTGTGTCGGTTTCCAAGGGCATCGAGGTTGGATCGCTCCTGACTCCGCTCGGCATCCTCAACGAGTTGCTTCCCCCACCGCTCGGGCGAGTGGCGCTGTCGGGGCCATCGTTCGCAGCCGAGGTTGCGGCCGGCCATCCGACCGCGGTCGTGGTGGCCGGTGCCGACCCGGCAGCCGTGGCCGAGGCGCAGTCGCTGTTCTCCGACCAGCACCTGCGGGCCTACACCTCAGACGACGTGGTGAGCGTTGAGCTGGGAGGCGCGCTCAAGAACGTGATCGCCATCGCCACCGGCATCGTCGATGGCCTGGGCTACGGCAAGAACACCCGGGCTGCCCTCATCACCAGGGGCCTGGTAGAGATCACCCGGCTCGGCGTGGCCCAGGGGGGCAACCCTTTGACCTTCGCAGGCCTATCCGGCCTCGGCGACCTGGTGCTCACCTGCACCGGTGACCTATCCCGCAACCGGCAGGTCGGCATGGAACTGGGTCGGGGGAAGTCGCTTGATCAGCTATTGACCGAGATGGATGAAGTCGCGGAAGGAGTCGGTACAACCGTCGCCGCCCGGGAAATGGCAATCAAAGCCGGCATCTCAATGCCGATTGCCGGCGAGGTCTACCGAATTCTCTATGAGGGCAAGGACCCGCGCCTCTCGGTCCTCGACCTGATGGGCCGTGACCTGAAGGACGAGCGCGAAGGGCCCTAGCGGCCGAGGCGGAGGATCGCGAGGTCGATCTCGACCTGCAGATCCTTCTGGCTCATCTCGTCGTGATGATCGTGGATGTGCTTCTCGGCCTTCTTGACAACTTCATCTTTGCTGTCCGCCTGCACCTTGGAAGTACATCCCGGAATCAGGTGTTCGCACACGAACTCAAATGCCATCACTTCACCTCCTGCTCGCAGTCGAGACTAGGCGCCCCGGGATGAGGATGGGCTAGCCGTCGAGCCCGACCTGCGCGTTGAACTGGTCGATCAGCTCATCGATGGGGTCGGCCATGGCCTGGATTGAGGTCCAGTAGTCATCGTCATACCACTGAGCCTGGATCTCCTCGTAGGTCTTTCCTTGCTGCTCGACCCAGGTGTAGTACTTGAGGTTGTGGATGCGCTTGCGGTCGTAATAGGACAGCTCGTGCACATGATCGATAGCAGTGCCCATCAAATAGCGCTGGTAGGCACCGGCCGCATCCAGCTTGGTGAACTCGCCTCGCTCCTCGGTCAGTTCGGCCAGGCGGCTCCCGTACATCTCCATTGAGTCGGTGCCGACCGTGACCACGACGTCGGTTGAGCCCAACTCGTAGTAGTGGGCGAACTTGATGGCCGACAGCATGTTGCCGATCCCGGAGATGCCGAGCAGAGGGAGTTTCTCGATGAGGTCCGGCTTGACGCCTTGATCGACCAGATAACTGATCCCCTCCGGCTCGTTGAACAACCGGGTCAGGCTCATTGTGGCCTCGTCGTCCAGGCCGATG
This sequence comes from Acidimicrobiia bacterium, assembly GCA_051011455.1. Taxonomy (GTDB): domain Bacteria; phylum Actinomycetota; class Acidimicrobiia; order Spongiisociales; family SHLN01; genus SHLN01. The sequence continues at coordinate 1,911 of JBPCTX010000117.1, forward strand.
GCGAGGTCGGTGTTCTTGACGTTGTGCACCCACGGGATGTGCTTGTCGCCGATTCCTTCGATGCGGTGCTCACCGAACCCGTTGTAGAGGATGGTGGGGCACTGGAGGGCTTCGCCTGCCGCGATCTTGGAAGTGGGATAGACCTGCTTCAGGTAGTCGCCGGAGGCGATGGTGCCGGCCGAGCCGGTGGTGAGGGTGACTCCCCGGTAGGTGTCGTTTGGCCCCATGACGCTCTCGAGCAGCTCGACCATGGCGGGACCCGTCACCGAGTAGTGCCACAGGTAGTTCCCGAACTCGTCGAACTGGTTGAAGATCATCAGGTCCTGGCCCGAGGCGGCCAGCTCGTTGCACTTGTCGAAGATCTCCTTGACGTTTGACTCCGAGCCCGGGGTCTTGATGATCTCGCCCGCGACACCCTCGAGCCACTCGAACCGTTCCCGGCTCATGCCCTCGGGGAGAATGGCGATCGATTCGCAGCCGAGCAGGTTGGAGTCGTAGGCGCCGCCCCGGCAGTAGTTGCCGGTGGAAGGCCAAACCGCCTTCTGGGAGGCGGGGTCAAACTGGCCGGTCACCAGCCGCGGCACCAGGCATCCGAAGGCGGCTCCCACCTTGTGGGCGCCGGTCGGGAACCATTTGCCTTCCAGCACCAGGATGCGGGCGTCTGTCCCCGTCAGCTCCGGCGGGAGCTCCAGGTAGTTGACCGGACCGAACCCTCCGCCGTGAGGGGTCGGCTCGTTGTGCCAGCTGATACGGAACAGATTGAGTGGATCCAGATCCCACAGGCCGATGTCGCGCAGCTGCGACTTGATCGAGTCCGGAATCAGCGAAGGGTCTCGCATCATCTTGAAAGTGGGAATCCGGATCGACTTGTCCCGGGCGACCTGCAGTGTGGATTCGAGCCGATCCTCGTGAACTGTCAGGTCGATCATGTTGTTTCCCTTCGTTGGTTCTTGTGTTGGTTGCGACGCCCGGGTCTAGACCAGAGCATCTCTGAGAGCGTCGAGGGTTGGAAGGATATGCATTGGTTTGGTGCCGGCGGCCGTGACCGCCTTCATCGCCGATGCGATGTCCTTGAGTCCATTGCCGGTGGATAGGACCGCAACTCGTTCTCCGGGAGCAACCAGGCCGGCGTCGACCGCGGAGATCAAACCGGCGTAGGCGGCCGCACCGGCCGGTTCGGCAAACACTCCCGAACCGCGAGCCAACAATGGCATGGCGGCCAGGATTTCGTCATCGCTCACCCGCAGGTAAGCGCCTCCGGTTTCTGCCACCGCCGCCATGGCCTTGATCCGGTCGCGAGGAAGATCAGCGCTGATTGAGTCGGCGACCGTGTCGGCGGCGATGGCAGGCTTGGTGAGCACATCCTGTCCGGACTCGAAAGCCTGCACCAAGTAATCGCTGCCGGCGGCCTGGATGCCATAGATGCGGGGTGACTCCCAAATCCAGTCAAGTGCTGCCGCATCCTTCATCGCCTTGTGAACGCCGCCGATGATCGAGCCATCCCCGACGCTCACGAATATGGCGTCGGGCGGATTCCAGCTCATCTGCTCCAGGATCTCCAGACCGGCCGTCTTCTTTCCTTCTGTCATGAAGGGGTTGAACCCGGTGTTGCGGTTGTACCAGCCAAACTCGGCCGCCGCCTCCATGCACAGTTCAAACGCGGCGTCGTAGTTGCCCTTGACCAGGGCGACGGTCGATCCGTAGGCCAGCAACTGGGTGACCTTGGCTTCCGGGGCACTCTCGGGCACGAAGATCACATTCTTCTGGCCGATGCTGGCGGCCAGACCGCTGAGGGCGGCAGCCGCGTTGCCGGTGCTGGCGGTGGTGACCACCTCAGCACCGCGCTCACGGGCCTTGACCAGGGCCATCGCACTGGCCCGATCCTTCAGCGAGGCGGTTGGCTGACGTCCTTCGTCTTTCACCCACACTTCACCGAGACCAAGGGCCGCGGCCAGGCGCGGGGCCTGGTAGGTGGGGGTCCAGCCGACCGTGAGCGGCGGGACCTCAGCGTCGGGCTCAACCGGCA
>JBPCTX010000118.1:0-4188 GCA_051011455.1 Acidimicrobiia bacterium
GGGCCGACCTGTGGACGGGACGGCGTTTGCGCGACGGAGCCGACGAGGCCTCGCCCTACGGGTCAAACGGGGCCGCGATTGCAGAGGCCTTCCAAAGGTGGGCCGAGCACCCGGACGGATGGTTCGGCTTCATCCACGGCGAGGTGCTGGCCCGCAAACCCTGAGCCGACCGGCCGATCGGATTGCTCAGCTTCCGATCGGCTCGAATCGGGCAGTGAAGTGGCGCAACCAGGGCGCCTGCTCGACGATCCGATAGCCGGTCATCGTCTCGGCCCGGGTGGCGACGCTGCCGATCACCTCGCCTACGTAGTCGACGTGACTCTGGGTGTAGGTGCGGCGGGGTATCGCCAGCCGCACCAGCTCCATCGGGGCCGGGTCCTCGGAGCCGTCCTCATGACGGGTTCCGAACATGACCGAGCCGATCTCCACCCCCCGTACCCCGCCGTCTCGATACAACTCCACCACCAGTGAATGGGCCGGGTATTGCGACGGCGGAATCTGCGGAAGAAGCGCTCTGGCATCGAGATAGACGGCATGCCCACCCGGAGGCTGCACGATCGGCATCCCGGCCGCCTGCGCCTTCTCGGCCAGATACGCAGTCGAACGGATGCGGTATCTGAGGTACTCCTCTTCGAGCACTTCACCGAGCCCGACCGCGATCGCTTCCATGTCGTAACCGGCCAGGCCCCCGTAGGTGGGGAAGCCCTCGGTGAGGATCAGCAGGTTGCGGCAGCGCCCGGCCAGCTCGGTGTCGTTGAGGGCCACGAACCCACCGATGTTGGACAGGCCATCCTTCTTGGCAGAAAAGGTGCAGCCGTCGACCAGCGAGAACATCTCCTGAGCGATCGCTTTCGGCGTCACATCGGCGTAGCCCTCCTCCCGCATCTTGACGAACCAGGCGTTCTCAGCGAACCGGCAAGCATCGAGAAACAGCGGCAGCTCATAGCGATCGCACACATCGCGCACCGCCCGCAAGTTGGCCATGGACACCGGCTGACCGCCTCCCGAGTTATTGGTCACTGTCACCATCACCAGCGGAATCCGCTCCCGCCCCACATCCTTGATGGTGTCCTCGAGTGCGGCAACGTCCATGTTCCCCTTGAAGGGATGGAGATTGGATGGATCGTTGCCCTCGGCAATGACCAGATCCCGTGCCTCGGCTCCCTGGTATTCGACGTTGGCCCTGGTGGTGTCGAAGTGGGTGTTGTTGGGAACGATGTCCCCTTCACTCACTGCCATCGAGAACAGGATCCGCTCGGCGGCCCGGCCCTGGTGGGTGGGGATGATCTCGGCCAGGCCGGTCAGGTCCTGGACCACCTCCTGGAGCCGGTAGAACGAGCGGCTGCCGGCATAAGACTCGTCTCCCATCATCATTCCGGCCCACTGGCGGGCCGACATGGCCCCGGTACCGGAGTCGGTCAGCATGTCGATGATCACTTCGTCGGCATGCAATCCGAACACGTTGTACCCGACCCGCTGCAGGGCGGCTTCACGCGCTTCGGCGTCGGGGAAGTCGATGGCCTGGGTGGAATGGATCTTGAACGGCTCAATGATGGTGCGATAGGGCATGGGCTGAGGCTACGCCAGCGATCAGCTGCGAGTCGCCTGCTACCAGCAGCTCCGGATTGCTCAACGGTGAGGCCGGGGTCTATTCGCTGCAATGTGCGCCGTTGGTGGGAGGAACCTGACTCGAGCTCAATGGCGTGAAATAGGCTTATGCGTGAAATCCACATCGCAATCTCGGAGGACCTACGTTGGCAGACGACACGTCCGGTGAGTTCAAGCCTCGATCTCGACCACTAACAGAACCGATCGAGGAACTCAGTTTGCTCAAGCAATCCCTCCTGTTCGCGGAGCTGTCGAAGATCGCCTATCTGGACCACGACGAGGCCCGTCGCTTAGCTGATTGGCTTGGCTTCTCTGAGGTCGTGTTCATTGAGCGGGACGGCGCCCAGGCATACCTCTTCGGCAACGACGTCGACCGGGTGGTCGCTTGCCGTGGGACTGAACCTGGAGAGTGGAATGACGTCAAGGCTGATGTCAAGGCGACTACCGCTCTCGCAGAGACTGTCGGCAGGGTTCACCGAGGGTTCAAGGATGAGGTCGACGATCTCTGGCCGCGCCTCGACGACTTCCTAAGGCAAGACCTGCCCCACACCCTCTGGTTCACCGGCCACTCGCTGGGAGCAGCGATGGCAACAATCTGCGCGGGGCGCTGTTTCCTCTCGGAGATCCCCGCGATGCCAAAGGCTCTATTCACCTACGGAAGCCCCCGGGTTGGAAACAAGCGCTACATCAACTTCGTCGAACTCGACCACTACCGGTGGGTGAACAACAACGATGTCGTCACGCGGACACCCCCGGCATGGATGCGCTACCGCCACACCGGCAAGCTCATGTACCTCGACTCGAATGGTGCCGTCCGCAACCTCACCCCTCGTCAGCGAGCCAAAGACAGATGGAGGGGCGCATGGAGGGGGCTCAAGAAAAGGAAGATCGACCACTTCTCCGACCACCCGATTTCTGAGTACATCGGATACCTGGCGAATTCGGTCGATGGACCGGGCTCCTGATCGACCTGCCTGCGGAACCAGATCGTCGCGACGTGCGCAGCAAGATTGTCGAAGGCTCGACGCGTCTAAGACCCCCATAGCCCAGCGGCTCAGTGCGCTCGATTTGTGCGGGTCCTCCTCGACCCCGATCAGGCGTGAGGTGTCCCTCCGGGCTTGCGATGACCACTCCCCGATCATGGCTCGGAACACCGGCGGTGCTGCGATTGAAACGGCGGGTTGACGTTTCTTGTCACAGGATGTCCGGTCGGAGGCTTTACTTACGAGATCCATAGGGAGGAATGGGTGCAGCCGCAGAGCAAGCAGAGTCTCGTGTTCGAGGAGTTCCTCGCCGAGAGTGAGGCCGGACTTCGCTACAGCTTGATCGCTCTGTTTGGCCCCGAGGATGGCCGGGATGCGGTTGCTCAAGCGTTGCTGTACGGGTGGGAGCATTGGGATCGGCTCGGGGAGATGAATAACCCGGCGGGGTATTTGTATCGGGTGGGCCAGACCTGGGGTCGTCGTAACCGACGGTCATCTACGTCGTTGCAGCCCGTACTCGTTCATCATGAACCGTGGGTGGAGCCGGCCCTTCCTGAAGCGCTTGGGAGTCTTCCTGAGAAGCAGCGAGTTGCGGTCATGTTGCGTCACGGAGCGGATTGGAGTTACGAGCAGATTGCTGCGTTCATGGGCAGTTCACCTGCGGGTGTCCGCAAGAACGTGGAGAGGGCGCTGACCCGCCTGAGATCTGTGATGGAGGTGAACATTGAGTCCTGAAATCAGCACCCTTGTCTCGGAGTACGCGGAGCACCTAGATGAGATCGCACCACCCGTCACGGTCGAGGAGCTCGAAACAATGGTCGGACAGGTTCCGCTCCGGTCGATCGATGGGCCAGTTGCGTCGAAGACCCGCCGGGGTTGGCTGGTAGCGGGAGCGGCGGCGGTGATTGTGTTGCTGGCCGGTGCCGTGGTGGTGTGGGCTCAGCGGCCGGGCGGCAACCAAGCGCCGGTGGTCACTCAACCCGAGCCGGTAACGACCACGGTGCCTCAGACCGTGCCGTCAACGCTCCCGGAGAATCCACCGGCGACCCTCCCGGAGACCTCGCCGACCACCCTCCCGGTGCCGGACGCCGCTCCTGGTGTCGGCCTCAGCTGGCAACGGGTTGAGCTGGATGCGAACGCCGAAGTCGTTTTCGACGGAGGAGACCGCTTCGTGGTCCCGGTACTGGTCGATGGCTTCGTCGAGGAGGTCCACACATCCAGCGACGGCGTTACCTGGACCACCCGTCCGTTCCCCCTATCGGCCATCTACAGCGGTGATATCAGGGCGGTGTGGGAGGACACCCTCCTTGTTGTGACGGGTGGCGGTGGGTTCTCGACAACAGAAGATGGCCCGGTCTTCTCGGTTCCCTCGACGGTCACGGTGCTGCTGTCCGACGGAACTGCGATGAGCCATGAGTTTGATTCCGACGTTCAGTCAGCGGCGATCGGCCCGGCCGGCATCGTGGTTCGAGCTTCGTCGTTTCTCGATGAAGACCTGATTGTTCACAATGTGCTTGGAGCCGACTTCGCCAACAACCTCTCCGAAGTCGAGCTGCTCGACGGTGTCCTGCATGCGGAGACAAATGACGGGCGAACT
>JBPCTX010000119.1:0-9236 GCA_051011455.1 Acidimicrobiia bacterium
GGTTGTGACTGCGTCGACCAGTACGTCGCGATCGAAGATGTAGTTGCCCATCGACACGTAAGCCATGGTGGGATCATTCGGGAGGCTGGGTGGGTCGGCAGGCTTCTCCAGAAAGTCGACGATCTTGCCGTTCTCGTCAGCCTGGATGACTCCGAAGTCACGTGCTTCGGCGATCGGGACTCTGGTGGCGGCAACCGTGACACCGGCTCCCGAGTCCAAGTGTTCACCAAGCATGTGGCGGGGGTTCATGCGGTAGATGTGATCGGCCCCGAACACGAAGATCTGGTCGGGGTCCTCGTCCACCATCAGGTTGAGGTTCTGGAAGATGGCGTCGGCCGATCCGGCGAACCAGTGGGGACCCCTCCGCATCTGTGCTGGGACGGCCGCCACATAGTGACCGAGGATCGGTGAGAGGCGCCAGGTGGTGGCCAGGTGGCGGTCGAGGCTGTGGCTCTTGTATTGGGTGAGCACGACGATCCGGACGATGCGGGCGTTGACCAGGTTGGACAATGCGAAGTCGATGAGCCGGTAGCGGCCGCCGAACGGCACCGCCGGCTTGGCCCGGTCCCGGGTGAGGGGTGCGAGTCGCTTTCCCTCGCCTCCGGCCAGCACCATGGCCATGAGCTTGGGACGACTTGCCATGCTTACAACCTAGCGATCGATCCCACCGGCGATCCCACTAGCTTCACGCCATGAGCCACCCAACGCTCCCTGTTCGCGAGAGCACCGGAATTCCCTCCGTCACTATGGAACAGATGCAAGAAGTCGACCGGGTGATGATCGAGGATCTCCACATCGACCTCGCTCAGATGATGGAGAATGCCGGCCGCAACCTGGCCCGCGTCGCCCTGGACCGCTTCAGGCCCCAGCGCACAGTTGTACTGGTGGGATCGGGCGGCAACGGTGGTGGCGGGATGGTGGCAGCCCGCCACCTGGCCAATTGGGGAAACGACCTGCTGGTGGTGCTGGGGCGGGCCCGGGAGGCCCTTGACCCGGTTCCCGCTCACCAGCTGGATGTACTGGAACGAATGGGGGTTCCGATCTCGACCGAGCCGGAGTCCGGCGATCTCCATATCGATGCTCTCATTGGATACTCGTTGGTGGGCGATCCTCGCGGCCGTCCGGGTGAGCTGATCACCTGGCTGAACTCGCAACCGGCGCCCGTCTTGTCCCTCGACACACCGAGCGGCCTGGATGTCACGACAGGAACCGCCGGCGAACCCTCGGTCCGGGCTGATGCCACTCTCACCCTGGCCGCTCCCAAGACCGGTCTCATCGACTCGCCGAAGGTGGGGGAGTTGTACCTGGCGGACATCTCGGTGCCGCCAACCGTCTACGCGGCCTTCGGACTGGAAATGCCGTCCGACCTGTTCGCCGACAGCACCGTGGTGAGGCTGGTCAGCCCTTCTCAGCGGACGTAGTCTTAGTCGGCGGCTCGGCCGCCTTCTTCGCCGCGGCCGGCTTTGCTTGGGCCGGTTCTTTTTTTTCTCCACCCGGAGCGGATGTCTTCCTTGAGACCGCCTTGGTTTCACCGTTGCTCTTGGCTTGCTTCGGCTTGCGGGGCGGTTTGGGCTTGGCGGCGTGCACGAGCTCCTGGAAGGCCTCGTCGAGGTAGCCGACCAGTCGGTCGAGGTCGTCTACGGAGTCGGCGTCGGCCACGACGCCCCAGGCGATCGAGCCGTTGTAGGAGAACAGGGCGATTCCAACTCCATGGTTGGTCCAGAGCGGGACCATCGGGTATTGCACCTCGAGCATGGCATCTAGGAAGTAGATGGGGATCTGCGGCCCGGGGACGTTGGTAACGGTCATGTTGAATGGCCGGACGTTGGTGCCGGCCAGGCGCATGGCCGAGGTCAGGATGGTCGAAGGCGTCCACGAGGTCGCTTGAACCAGCAACGAGGCGCCCATTGCCTGGTTGGTTTCCTTCAGCTCCACCGTCTCCTCGGCGATCTGGTGGTAGCGCTCCCGTGGCGTCTTGAGGTCGATGGGGAGATCGAGCAGCCACATGGCCACCTTGTTGCCCAGGCTCTCGTCGCTTTCGCCCCGAACACTGACCGGTGCCATCACCCGGAAGTCCAGGTCGCTGACGCCTTGATCGTGGGCCAGGAGATACTTGCGGACGGCCCCGGCGACCGTGGCCAGCACCACGTCGTTGATGGTCCCTCCAAAGGCGTTCTTGACCGACTTGGCCTCGTCCAGATCCACCTGCATCCAGCGAAAGTCCCGGTTGGGCCCGATCCGGGCATTGAGAGGAGTCTGCGAGGCGTTCTTCAGCCATCCGGCCCCCAGCGCTTTGGTCATCGCCCGCAGCCGGGTGTCGACTTCACTGATCACTCCGCTGATGGTGTCGCTCAGGTGGCGGACACTGCTCAGTGCCCGCAACGGCATGGTGAGGAAGCGCTGAGCCTCATCGGTCAGCAGCTCCACCTTGGAAGGGCCGGGGCGGGGTTCGTACGGCTCCGGATCGGCGATCTCCGTCTGAGGAAACGGCGCCAGCAGTTCCTTCATCAGGTCTACCCCGGCCATTCCGTCGATCATGCAGTGATGGACCTTGGTGATCATGGCCAGGCTGTCGTCCTTGAAGCCGTCGACCACCCAGATCTCCCACAGCGGGCGGAACCGGTCGAGCTTCTGAGAAAAGATGGTGCCGGTCAGGCGTTGCAGTTCGGTGTCGTCGCGCTCGTCGGCGAGGGTGGCCCGGCGCACGTGGTAGTCGATGTCGAAGAAGGCGTCGTCTACCCACACCGGATGCTCCTCGATCGGGACCCAATCGAGCACCTGGCGATAGCGGGGGATGCGATGCAGCTTGGACTCGATGAACGCCTTCAGGCGGTCGATATCCACCGCACCGTCCTCGGTGCGAAGCCCGCCGGGAGCGAACTTCATCACGCCGGCGACGTGAAAGTGGGCGTTGCAGTCCTCCATCGCCAGGAAGGTGCTGTCGAGAAATGAGAGGCGTTCGTAGTGGGTATCGGTCACCAGGTCTCCTGTATCCCCTGATCGTACTCCGCAGCGGCACGTTGCTTCCAGGGGGGATAGGGTTGGTATCGGAAGCCCATATGACTGAGTTCACTATTCATCTTGCTAATCGTCCCGGCCAATTGGCCGGGCTTGCCAAAGTGATGGCCGATGGCGGTGTCGACATCGAGGCCCTGGCCGCATTTGGGCTCGATGAGCTCGGCGTGGTGCGAATGGTCGTCGGCGACACTGAGAGCGCCCGGCGGGTCATCAGCGAGGCCGGCCTGGTGGCCGACGAACGCCGGATCATCCGAACGACTCTGTCGCACCGGCCCGGGGCGCTGGCGGTTCTCACCCAGCGGCTGGCCGACGCCGGCGTCAACATCGACGGCCTGTACGTTCTCCACTCTCGATCAGACGAGATCGAGCTGGCGCTGGCGGTCGCCGATGATGAGGCAGCCCGGGCGGCCATCGCCTAACTTGTGCCCCGATGAGTGAAGCAATCGTTCGCGCCGCTATCGAGTCCCTGCTGGCCGATCACGACCCGGCCGCCACCGACCCGGGCGACTTCTGGGAGGCCCAGTACGACGCTGGGCTGGCCTGGGTCGACTTCGACGAGGGGTTCGGGGGGTTGGGCGTAGATCCCGGCCTGCAGCAACTCGTCGACGCCGAGCTGACAACAGCCGGTTCCACCCGCAAGAACATCGCCAACAACCTCATCGGGATCGGCATGGGCGGCCCCACCATTCACGCCTACGGCACCGAGGAGCAGAAGTCCCGCTGGCTGCGGCCGATGTTCTCGGCTCGAGAGATCTGGTGTCAGATGTTCTCTGAGCCGGGAGCGGGTAGCGACGTCGCCGGGTTGGCAACGAGGGCAGTGCGAGACGGCGATGAGTGGGTGGTCAACGGCCAGAAAGTCTGGACCACCATCGCCCACCTGTCACGGTGGGGCATGCTGGTCACCCGGACCGACCCCGACGCCCCCAAACATCAGGGCATGACGTACTTCATCGTGGACATGGACAGCCCCGGGGTGGAGATCAGACCCCTGCGCCAGATGACCGGCGAAGCGGAGTTCAACGAGGTCTACTTCACGGACGCCAGGATTCCCGACGAGTTCCGCCTGGGTGAGGTGGGCGACGGTTGGAGGGTGGCTCTCACCACGCTCATGAACGAGAGGGTCGCCATCGGGGGCCTGGTGCTGCCCCGGGAGAGTGGCGCCATCGGCGACGCGGTAGCGCTCTGGAGGGAGCGGGGCGATGGCGACGAGGCCAGCCGGGACGCCCTGGTCAAGCTGTGGATCGAAGCGGAGGTGAACCGGTTGACTGCCATCCGGGCCGGACAGAACCGGACCAAGGGGACTCCCGGGCCTGAGGGCTCGACCGGCAAGCTGCAAGGCGCCGAGCTCAACAAGCGCATCTATGAGTGGGCCGTCAACTTCCTGGGACCGGACGGGCTGCTGTTCCCCTCCTACGAGTACACGGCTCCCTCCGAGATGCGGTCCGACCGTGACCTGCGCTGGTCGTTCCTGCGGTCACGTGCCAACTCCATCGAAGGCGGGACCACCGAGATCATGAAGAACATCCTCGGAGAGCGCGTGCTCGGCCTACCCGGCGAGCCGCGTACCGATAAGGATCTTCCCTGGTCCGAGGTCCCCCGCAACTGACGTGGACAGCCAACGCCTGGCGGAACTAGTCGAAGCCAGCGACTCTGATGGATTGATCCGGTTCATCGATGGTCTCTGTGCGGCCCGGGAATGGGAAGGCCTGGCCGAGGTGCGGCACCGGTGTGTGCAGGCCGAATCGCGGGGTCGGCAGTTGTTTGGAATCGTCCAATTCGTTGACTACCGCCAGGCCCTCGAGGCCCCGGCCGAGTTGGCCGCTGAGGTGCTGGTCGACGGAGCCGGCCGGTTTGCACTCGGTCCGCTGTGGGAGGTGGCGGCCTCGTCCCACACCTGGGCGGAACTCGAGCCGCACCTGGAGTCTCCCCGGATGCGAGCGCTGGTGGCCGCCGAACGCGGCCTGCGGGGGGAGACTGTTGGGGGTGACTTGAATCTCGAGGTACTTGGCACGCCCTTCGCCCGGATGGAGTGGGAGCCCGACTATCCGGCAGCGGAGTACCGCTCGGACCGCGCCGATTTCCCCGCCCCTGACCCGGTGGCGTTGCAGCCACTCGACACTGAGGGGGAAGCGGAGCGAGTTGACGACCCGGACAGCGAGGACGCCCTCTTCGGGCTGGTAAGGACCTGGGTGGAGGAGTCCAACGGCCGTGCTCACGTCGTGACCGTGGAAGGAACGGCCGTCGACGCCATCGCTGCCGCTGCGTCCGGTCCGACCGACGGAGCTCCGATTCCGTTCCGCTCGGCGCTGGCGCTGATGGCCTGGGCAGGAGCAAACGGCGGTGCCTATGGATCCCGGCGAGGAGGACCGGTCGGGCGCTCGGCGGCCTGGGCGGCGGTGGCGGCCCTGGCCGACCTGGACTGGCCGCCTGATCCGACTGCCATTGAGGCCAGCGGATCCCGCCTCAACTGGTGGTGGTGGGAGCCACACCACCGGCTGGGTGGCTGGCACCTGGGGATCGGCGTCGACGACTCCCGGGAGGGCCTGGCGTGGGCGATCAGTGGCCGTGATGATCTCGAACTCTCAGACGGTCCCGGCTAGCGTCACTCGCCCGCCATTCGTAGAGTTGAAGTCACCAATGGAACCGATCCCCGAGCAACCCAGCAACGAGACCGGATACGACCTGGCCAGTGTCGGCTCCCGCCTCGGAGCGAGGGCGATAGATGTCCTTATCGGGTTTGCCGCCTACGCGGCGGTGATCCTGTTTGCTGTGGCCTTCTACGACATCGAGCTGGACGTAGCCGATGCTGAGACCATCGAGGTCTCGGGCGGGGCCGCCTTCCTCATCTCGTGGGGGGCCGTCGTTCTCTGGGCAATCTACGAGGTTCTGCTGACCAGGAGCCAGGGACAGACCGTCGGCAAGATGGTGGCCAAGATCAGGGTGGTGAGCGCGGCTAGAGACGGCCAGGTGCCGTGGGGCACGGCCGCGGTCCGCTGGGGGGTGCTGGCGGTACCCATGACCCTGATTCCGGGACCGATCGGTCTGCTGGTGTTTGTGGTGGTCGGCAGCTGGTTCATCTGGGACAAGAAAGTGCAGGGTCTGCACGACAAGGCCGCTGGTACGTACGTGGTCAGGGCTACTCCTCCGCCGCCAGCTTGAGTCCTTGGACCCTGCTCCCCGGGCCTGCGGGCGGGGTAGGGTGAAAGGGAAGCGAACGAGAGGCGTTGCGTGGACATATTCGACCGACCAGACCTCGAGAATCTCCTCAGAACACAGGCGCAGCCCTGTGTTTCGATCTTTCTGCACACCGAGCGAGCAGGGCGAGAGCTGCAGCAGAACCCCATCCGACTGAAGAACCTGCTGCGCGACGCCGAGCAGCGCCTACAGGAGCTGGGCGTCCGGTCGGTGGATGCCATCACCAAGCCCGCCCATGACCTGATCCCGGACGGCAACTTCTGGCGCCACCAGGGCGACGGACTGGCTCTGTTCCTGGCCCCGGACTTCGCCGAGTCCTACACCCTCCCGGCGGCTTTCGAGGATCTGGTGGTAGTAGCCGACCACTTCCACCTCAAGCCGATGCTGCCGATGATGGCCTCCGGCGAGCAGTTCTACGTGCTCGGGCTCAGTCAGAAGTACGTCAAGCTCTTCAGAGGAGGCCGCTACTCGGTCGGCGAGGTGAACCTGGAGGGGGTGCCCGTCAGTTTGCGGGATGCCCTCAAGTACGACGACCGGGAGCCTTCCCTGCAATCGCACGGCGGCGGGGGGACTCGTGCCATCTTCCACGGTCAGGGTTTAGGGAAGGACGATCCCAAGGACGACATCAAACGCTACTTCCGTCTCATCGATGCAGGGCTGCACGAGATTCTGAAAGACGAACGCTCCCCGCTCGTGCTGGCAGGCGTTGACTATTTGCTGCCCCTCTACAGAGAGGTGACTGAGTACCCGCATGTGATGACCGATGGCGTGATCGGCAGTCCGGAGCGCGTCAGTACCGAAGAGCTGCACGCCCGGGCCTGGGAGATCGTGTCGCCACTATTCGGTCGCGACCGGGAGACAGCCAAGGCTCGGTATCTGGCGGTTGCCGAGACACCCAACGGGACCTCCGACGTGAAGCGGGCCGTACGGGCCGCCCACCAGGGCCGGGTCGACACCCTGTTCGTGGCCATCGGTGAGCACCTGTGGGGAACCTGGGACGAGACCACCGAGGCCATCCACCTTCACGACGCTCCCCAGGCCGGCGATGTCGACCTGCTGGACGCCGCCGCGGCCCAGGCCTGGCTGCACGGCGGAACCGTCCACGCCGTCCCCCCAAACGAGGTCCCAGGAGAAGCCCGCCTGGCAGCGGTATTGAGGTACTGAGCCAGCTACCAGCTACCAGCTTGAGCTCGGTTGGAGTTGAACGCCCCCGAGTTGCGAGGCAACTCGCAAGGAACGCCGCTGGCGTTCCCACTGTGGGCTGTTGGCTGGTGGCTAGACAGCTACTCTCCCGTTCCTCACCTCGACGCCCTCTGCCTTGAGAAGCTCTGTTTGGCGCTGTTCACCGCCGGGGACTAATCGGCCGTTGGCGGCGACGACACGCCACCAGGGGAGTCCGTCGACGGTCTTGAGCACGTTTCCGACGGCGCGGGCGGCGCCGGGAAAGCCTGCCTGCTCGGCAACCTCGCCGTAACTGACCACCTCGCCGGGCTCCAAACCCTGGAGGACGCGGATGGCAGCTTCCGTGAACGCCTCCGGCATTGCGGCCTAACCGGCCTCCGGCTTTGGTGGCCGGTAGAAGGTGGCCAGTTGCAGGATTGAGAGCACAACGGCGCCGGCCACGAAGGCCACACCAACCCAGGCATCGAAGGTGTGGTCGATGCCGATCTGGTAGTCGAGTGACCAGTCGCCCGGTCCGGCAATCGCAATCGCTTCGGCGACGAAAGCCAGGGTGAACACGTACTCCCAGCCTTCGACGTCCACTCCTTCCTTCATGAAGGCAGTAATGAAGAAGCCGGCCTTGCGATGCACGGTCCAGAAAGCCACCACCATGGTCCCGACTACGGCCGCGGCGGCCAGGCTGTTGACCAGTCCAACGATCAGGAGGAGCCCGGCTCCGATCTCGGTCGCCGTCATCACCAGCCACTGCAGCGGTGCCTGCTTGAAGCCGATCGACTCGAACCACTTGATGGTCTTGTCGCGGCTGCGGGCATGCTTGATTCCGTGAGCAAGGAAGATGAGTCCGAGTCCGATTCGTAATCCCAGCATGGCCAGATTGAAAGCGTTGTCGTGCATTCCGACCTCCTCAGTCCGTTGCCATGGCAACGATGTTCGGCTGCGGGTTCTTCCGAGCCGGGGAACATGATGCCGAGCGAGGAGGTTGGGTGTCAACAGGACAACTCCAGGAGCCCCCATCATGGCCGACTTCCTCCCACCTCTCCCTGAGAATTTCGAGTCAACCCGGGCCACTCTTCATGCTTACGCGCACGCGGTCGGAGCGATCCCACGTGCTCATGCGGTGGCCCATGACAAGTGGTGGCACGTCAGCTTGAAGGTCACACCTCGTGGCCTGGTCACGGACAACATCAGCCTGCCGGGCGGCGGCATCGTCAATCTCCTGGTGGACTTCCACAGCCATGATGTCGTCGTGCACGTGAGTGACGGATCGGAGACTCGCATCTCGATGGGAGACGGCCTTACCGGGACCCAGATGGGTGACCGCATCATCGGGGTGGTGGCCGATCTGGGACTCAGTGGCGAGTACAACCGTGAGAAGTTCGAGGACGATGAGGCGCGTGAGTACTCACCCCAAGCTGCCGCTACCTACTTCCAGGCCGTTGCCAACGTCAGCCACATCTTTCAGCATCACTTGCAGTCGTTGGAGGCTGGAACCGTCAGCCAGGTGCAGCTGTGGCCCCATAACTTCGATCTCGCATGTGAGTGGTTCGGCACCCGGGTGGAGACCCACGAGGAGGAAGGGGTGGTCACCGAATACCCGTCCCAGCTCAACCTCGGCTTCTACCCGGCCGGCCGGTCCTACTTCTACTCCAATCCGTGGCCGTTTGATGGCGAGAAGCTCACCGGACGGGCGCTACCGCACGGGGCCGAGTGGCACACAGAGGGATGGGAGGGAAGCATCCTCTACTACGACCAGCTGGCCGGCGACCCCGAGGCGGCCACCAAGCTGCTCGAGTACGCCCGAGCCGTCTATGAGCTGGCCTCACCAACGCTGACCGCCTGAG
>JBPCTX010000120.1:0-4017 GCA_051011455.1 Acidimicrobiia bacterium
CAGCTGGTCGATCCTGCGCCTCCCGGTCCCCGGCAGTCCAACCAGCTCGAGGACTTCGTCCACCCGCCGTGCTACTTCCCGTTGGCTCCGGCCGGCCATTCGCAGGCCGAACCCGACATTGCCGGCGATATCGCGGTGGGGGAACAGTGCATAGTCCTGGAACATGAGCCCGAAGCGGCGGGCGTGCACCGGGACCGAGGTCAGGTCGGTCCCCTCCCAGGAGATCGTTCCAGAGTCGGGAGTGTCGAGGCCGGCAATCAGACGCAGGAGCGTCGACTTGCCGGATCCGCTGGGCCCCAGCACTGCCACCGTCTCCTCGGCGGCCACGGTGAGGTCGACGGTGTCGAGAGCGGTGGTGGCTCCGTAGCGCTTGGTGAGGCCGAGCGTCTGCAGCATCAGAAGTCACCCACGTCCCGCAGTCGGAACCGGTCGACTAGCAGAATCACCGCGGCGGTCACCGCCATCAGGATGGTCGACATCGCCATGGCCTGCCCGAAGTTGAGCGTGCCCGGCCGTCCCAGCAACCGGAAGATGGCAATCGGGAGGGTGGGAGTGTCGGGGCGGGCTATGAAGCTGGTGGCCCCGAATTCTCCGAGGCTGATGGCGAAGGCGAACCCGGCGCTGACTGCCAATGCGCGTGCTGCGATCGGCAAGTCAACCTCCCGCCACACCCGGGCCGGAGAGGCTCCCAGCGAGGCGGCGGCTTCCCGCAACTGGGGCCGGACCGACCGCATCACGGGCACCGAGAGGCGCACCACGAAGGGAATGGCGACCAGGGCATGGGCGAGCGGGATCAAGAGAACGTGAGCCCGCAGGTCGATCGGCCAGTCCAGCGCGATGAGCATCCCGAACCCGATCGTGACCGCCGAGGTGCCGAGGGGAAGCATGAGGAGCACATCGAAGGCGCGGGCCGATCGGCCCGAACGGTAGGCGACCACCGAGGCCGCGCTCATTCCCACCACCAGTGCGATGAGAGTTGCCAGCAGGGCGATCCACAGCGAGTTGCCGATGGCTTCCAGGGGGGCAACCGCCGCCGTGCTGCCGGAGCCGGATTCGGCCAGGGTCCGGTAGAAGGTGAACGGCCCGCCCGGGCCGGAGTCAAACGACCGGGCGGCCAGCACGGCCAGGGGAGCCAGGGCGATGGCACCGGCGTAGGCGATGGTGCCGGCCACCGCCAGGCGTTGGCGGGAGGTGGCGGGGGGCCGGGCCACCGAGGCAGACGGCATCAGACTGAGACCGACCGAGCGGTGGCGCTGGTATCGGGAGTACAGCCACAGGATGACGCTGACCCCTACCAGCTGCAGGATGGCAAGGGCGGCCGCCAGCGGCAGATCGGTGAAGACGGTGGTCTGGCGGTAGATCTCAACTTCCAGGGTGGCGTAGTTGAGCCCGCCCAGGATCAGGATCACTCCGAAGGAGGTGAACGTGAACAGAAACACGATGGCGGCAGCTGCTGCCAGGGCCGGTCGGAGCAGGGGCAGCGTCACCAGTCGGAAGGCTCGCAAGCGGGTCGCTCCGAGGGCCCGGGCCGCTTCCTCCATGCGGGGATCCAGGTGGGACCACAACCCGCCCACGGTTCGGACCACTATCGCCACGTTGTAGAAGACGTGGGCGGCCAGGATAATCCAGATGGTCCGGTTGAGGTTGAGCCCGATGGGGCTCGAGTTGCCCAGCAGGGCCAGGAAAGCCGAAGCCACCACCACCGTCGGCATCACGAAGGGCACCGTCAGTAGGGCAGACAGCAGTCGCTTGCCGGGGAACTGGTAGCGGGCGAAGACATAGGCGATCGGCATGGCGGCGGCGATTGTGAGGAGGGTGCTGACCACTGCCTGCCACAGGGTGAACCAGACCACCCCCCGGATGGACGGAGATGTCAGCACTTCGCCCAGTGGGGTCAGGTCGAGGCGACTCTCCCGGTACAGGCCGGTGGCCAGAATGCTGAGGACCGGGTACAGGTAGAAGACGGTCAGGAATCCGAGTGGCACCCCCACCAGGGCCAGCCGCCCGATCCGGGGCCAGGTGCGGCTCACCGCAGGACGATCTTCGTCCACTCGTCGATCCAATCGTCGCGGTTGGCGGCGATCTCGGCCGGGTCGATGCTGAGCGGATGCTGTGCGACCACGGCATGGTCGGCAAAGACATCGGGAAGGACGGCGTCCCGGCGGGCCGGGAAGACGAACATGTTGAGGGGGATGTCCTCCTGGAAGCGGGCCGACAGCATGAAGTCGATCAGTTGCTCAGCCTCGTCGCGGGCGTCGGTGCCGCTCAGGATCCCGGCGAACTCGACCTGGCGAAAGCAGCTGTCCTCCACAATGCCGGTGGTCGGTTGATCGATTGGCTCAGCGGCAAACACAACTTCTGCTGCCGGAGAGGACCCATATGAGACCACCACCGGGCGATCGCCGTCCGACGCGGCTGAGAACTCGTTGTAGTAGGCCTCTTCCCAGCCCGGGACCACCAGCACCCCTTCCTGGCGCAAGGTGGCCCAGTAGTTCTGCCAGTCGTCGGGGAAGGCGGCGATGGTGGCCAGCAGGAACGCCAGGCCGGGAGAACTGGTCGACGGGTCCTGCACCACCAGTTGCGCACCGAAGTACGGGTTGGAGAACAGCGAGTCCGGGTCGGCGTTGGTCAAGGCGGCCTTGTCGTACTGCAGGCAGACGTCTCCGTAGTCCACAGGAGTGAAGCTGTTTGTGGGATCGAGAAGCGTGAAGTCGTGCAGGTCGGCCAGTGCCGGCGCCTGGTACGGGTCGGTGATCGCTTCTTCGACTGCCCGGGACAGGAAGGTGTTATCAACACCGAAGATGACGTCGGCGATCGGATTGTCCTTGGTGAGGATGGCCTGAGCCAGCATGGCTCCGGCGTCGCCGCCGTCCAGAATCTCCACCCCGATGCCGGTTTCGGCGGTGAACGTCTCCAGAGTCGACTCCGAGATGGCAAAGGAGCTGTGAGCCAGCAGCCTGAGTGATTGAGGTTCCCCGTCCTCGCCCCCCCCGCACCCGCCCGCGACCAGGCTCAGTCCGACGAGGAGAACCAGAAGGCGCGTGCCGACACCTGTGGTTGGTTTGGTGGCGAACATTCCCGGCTCCCTCCGCTGGCATTATCCAGTTCAGGTCATCGGGTCGTGACGGCGGATCCCTCGATCCTGGCCAACCTCTCAGCCCGACTCCTCGAGCTCCCCGGTGGTGAACCCAGAGGATAGCGAACCACGGTTTGTCAGTCCCCCAGCGAAGCTGGGGGGAAGGTACCGCTGACACGAAGGGTCAGGGGTAGGGGGTTCGCTCCTTGCTTCCCCGCCCTGAGGGCGGGGTGGCTCCGCCGTTAGGCGGAGGCGGGGTGGGGGAGGCTGTGAACCAACAACCGGGGCTCTTGGGGGAGTGGAGTTGGGGTTAGGAAGCGGTCGACCACCAACGCCCCTGGATGCTGCCGGCTGCCCGCTGTCTGCTGCTTGCCGTCTGCTGCCCGCCGCCCCGACGAGCTACCAACGATGCAGCTCGGTTGGTCTAGGTCGTAACCAGCACTCCGCCGAATTGGGTGTCGGCTACGACGGACAGACGGGGTGCGTCCTCGGGAAGGGTGTCCGGGTCGGTGACGCGGATCTCGTTCTCGCCGTTCTTGGCTTCGCCGCCCAGGTCGACTTTCCAGCCGTCGGGCACCTGGACTTTGACTCCTCCAAAGCGGGTCTTGAGGCGCAGCGATGCTCCGCCCGGATCAAGCTCGGACGAGGTCAGATCGATGTGGGTGCCACCGAACATGGTGACGGCGGCTCCGCTGTTGAGCTTCTCGGCGCTGTTGGTGTAGTGCTTGCCCCCGACGTAGGTGGCGAGGGAGAAGTTGTCGCTCTCCGGGTCGGTGTCCTGGTGAGCCTGCTTCTCCGCCAGTCGGCCAGCCAGCCACATCCCGATCTGGACTACGAAGATGAAGGCAATGATTTTGCCGATGAATTTCATGGGGTCCCCTTCTGTCGCCCCCCCATTTTGCCACGCCGGAGAGGCCTATCGGCCGGCCTCTACAGAATGC
>JBPCTX010000121.1:0-2873 GCA_051011455.1 Acidimicrobiia bacterium
GCGCTAGCCCCGAAGGCGGCGTTTGGGGTCCGCGCATGAAGGTCGATCAGCGGAGGTCGACCCGAAGTCGCGTAATTTTGGTCTCGCTCCTGTGAGCCTGTTCCAGGTCGCTTGATGAACCAGGGGCTACATCCCGCCCCGCATTAGTCGAGCGGAGTTCCCTTAGACCGCTTCCCTCCGCCTCACATCCTCTCCTGATATTTGAACGATTACAAGCAAACGCATGACCAGCCCACTGAACCGCTATAGCAGCCGTATCACCCAACCCAAAAGTCAGGGTGCTTCCCAAGCCATGCTTTATGCAACCGGTTTGCAACCGGCAGACATGAATAAGGCGCAAGTTGGAATTGGTAGCGTGTGGTACGAGGGAAACTCCTGCAACATGCACCTCGACCAGCTGGCCGCCCGTGTGAAAGAAGGCGTGACCTCGGCCGGCATGGTGGGCATGAGGTTCAACACCATCGGCGTCTCGGACGGCATCTCAATGGGGACCGAGGGGATGAGCTACTCGCTGCAGAGCCGTGACCTCATTGCCGACTCGATCGAGACCGTGATGAGCGCCCAGTGGTACGACGCCAACGTGTCGATCCCCGGCTGCGACAAGAACATGCCCGGGGCGGTGATGGCCATGGCCCGGGTCAACCGGCCGTCACTGATGATCTACGGCGGCACCATCCGGGCCGGCTTCGCCCCGGGCGGTGAGGCACTCGACATCGTCTCTGCCTTCCAGTCCTACGGCGAGTACATCGCGGACCGCATCAGCGAAGAAGAACGGTTCGACATCGTTCGCCATGCCTGTCCCGGAGCGGGAGCTTGTGGCGGGATGTACACGGCCAACACGATGGCGTCGGCGATCGAAGCGCTGGGGATGAGCCTCCCTTACAGCTCCTCAACCCCAGCCACCGACCCGGCCAAGCTCGACGAGTGTTTCGAGGCGGGCGGAGCTGTCCGCACACTGCTGGAGGAGAACATCCGTCCCTCGGACATCATGAGCCGGGCTGCGTTCGAGAATGCAATGGCAATCACGATGGCCCTGGGCGGCTCCACCAACGCTGTGCTGCACCTCATTGCCATGGCCCGGGCGGTTGCCGTCGACCTCACGATCGACGACTTCCAGTCCGTCAGCGACCGCATCCCCTTCCTGGCCGACCTCAAGCCGAGTGGGAAGTACGTCATGGAGGACCTCCACCAGGTGGGTGGCACTCCCGCCGTGCTCAAGCTGTTGTTGGAGCACGACGCCATCGACGGCGACTGCCTCACCGTCACCGGGCAAACTCTGGCCGAGAACCTGGCCGGACTGCCTGGGCTGGCGGACGGCCAGGACGTGATCCAGCCGTGGGACCAGCCGATCAAGGAAACCGCTCACATTCAGATCCTGCGAGGAAGCCTGGCTCCCGAGGGGGCGGTGGCCAAGATCACCGGCAAGGAAGGCCTGCACTTCAGTGGACCGGCCCGGGCCTTTGACAGCGAAGAGGAGATGCTGGCAGCGGCTGAGGCGAACAACATCGGCCCGGGGGACGTGATCGTCATCCGCTACGAGGGACCCAAGGGCGGCCCCGGCATGCCGGAGATGCTGACACCTACCTCGGTCATCATGGGAGCGGGCCTCGGTTCCGAGGTTGCGCTCATCACCGACGGTCGCTTCTCGGGAGGCTCACACGGCTTCATCATCGGACATGTCACACCCGAGGCTCAGGAAGGCGGACCGATCGCGCTGATCGAAGACGGCGACATCATCACCATCGATGCATCCGCCCGGTCCATTGAGATCGATGTGAATCCCGACGAGTTGCAGCGCCGGAGTTCGGCCTGGGAGGCGCCTCCTCTCAAAGCGACGCGGGGAACGCTCGCCAGGTACATCAGAACCGTCAGTTCTGCCTCAGAGGGCTGCGTCACAGACGAGGGGCTAGCGACCTAGCCCTGGCTCAGGGAGGGCTGTTGGCCGTGGCCAGCAAACCCAGCCGATGCTCGGCGTAGGAACTCACCTGGTCGACAAGCGACTTCTGGTGGTAGTCGGGAAACTGTGGGCGAGCGGGAACGTGAGGCCTACCGCTTCTCATGAACAAGACCTCTCCGCCGGGGTCGCCCTCCAGAACCCAGGCCTGGCGGTGGATGAGCCGGTGATGGAACCCGCACAATGTGATGAGATTGTCCAGGTTGGTAGGGCCTCCCTGGGCCCAGTGCACGAGATGGTGGCCATGGGTCCATCGGGTGCGAGAACAGCCGGGAAAGCGACAGCCACCGTCGCGCTCGTTCATCGTGCGACGCAGCCAGGCCGGTATCTGCCGACTGACCCGCCCGATTCCGATGGTCACGCCGCCGGCATCATCGATCGCCGGCTGCAGGCGGCCATCACAGGTCATTCGCATCAGTTCGTCGCGCCCGTATGTCCTACCGCCGATGTTGACGCTTGCGTCCGGGCCTGAGAGCTCCTGCAAGCCGACATGGACCACAACGGTCGCCCGGTCATGATCGCGATCCTCGGCGGTGGACTCTGAAGCCATTTGTATGACCGCTTCGCCGTAGCGCTCGTCCGGGTCCCGGAACAGACCCGTGGTCGGGTCGAGTGGTGCTTTGGCAGCCAACCGCAACAGGGCAGTCTCGACGAGCACCCCATCGGCGCCCGGGATCGAGCCGCGTAGCTGGAGCGACGTCTCGTCCCACCACATGCGCAGTGAGGGGCGCGGTGGCGGCTCCGTCTCCGGCTTCGGCTCGTCGAGGAACTCACGAACCGCCGCCGAGAGATCCTCAACTCCCACTTCGCGGGTTAGATCGAGCAGATCCCTTTCGTTCTGAGCAGTAGCGAAGCGAGAGAGCACGAGCAGTTCATCGATTGAGATGGATCCGTGCTCGAAGGCGCGGGTGGTTGCCGG
>JBPCTX010000122.1:0-3883 GCA_051011455.1 Acidimicrobiia bacterium
GACCAGGCCGCCGGCAGATCCACCGCGAGAGAAGGGAATCGGGCGATGGAAGTAGCGGCGATTCAATCCTCCGATCGCCCACCATGCCTCCCTCATCCAGCGGCGGAATGCCCCGGTGACCCGGTACCCGGCTTGCCAGGACCCCAGATCATGTCTCAAACGCCGGCGCAAGCGGATCAAGGGCCCGTAGCCCAAGCCGCCATCCATCGCTTCCTCGAGCAGAGCGAGGGCTTCGGTTGAGAGCAACTGTTTTCCAAACTCGGTCACCCGGGCTGCCTGAGTGCGCTCCATGAGCCAGTCGAACTCGGCGCGCTGATTTCCGCCCGGCCCACTCGACCGAACGAGGCGAGGCAAGTCACGGGCTCTGATCTTGAGTGCCAACCGCACCAGAAGGAGCAGCAACTCGGACTCAGCATCCGTCGTGTAGATCCCGTGCTCTTCATCAAGAACTCTCCGCTCGAGTACTTGCTCGGCCCAGGGCGGTCGGTACTCCTTGAAGTGACGTTGGCCGATGATCAGGCGGTAGTGGACGTCGAGGTGGAGGAGTTTGCCGCTCGTCTCATCGACGCCGAAGATGTTGTCGGCTTCCGGATATGCACGCGACGGGTGGGTTGGGAGGAGCTTGAACCCCTCGATCGCACAGGCCTGCCTGAATTCCGCAACCTGTGCTTGATCAACGAGCAGATCCAGATCCGTCGCCCCCGTCAGCGCTGCGTCGAGGTGCGAATTGCTCTTCCAGTGGCAGTAGCGAATGCCCTCAGCGTTCAGCCGGGCGAACAGGTGCGAGGTCGTCTTCGAGTGGTTCTTGTCGGGCATTGCTCCCCTTGCGCTTGCGCGCCGATTTGATTGACTCTCCGAGCTGGGTTCGCAGCCACCGTCCCTCTGCTCCGAGCATCAGGTCGGGTGCCGCCCAGATGGCACCGCCCATCGACAGCACCGCCAGCAGTCCGGCAACTATCAAGGTAACAAAGCTTGGCGTATTGAGGGCGCGGAGACCAAGTGTTCCCGCGACGGCAACCACGCCGGCCAAGGCGCCAAGCGGCAGGCCACGGCCGGGACTGCCGACCACCACTGCCAGACCAAGGCCGGTGATCCTCATACTCAGATGGGCCATTAAGAAGAAGTTGACGGCAATGGCGATGAAGACGCCCACCGCCACGCCTTCAAGGCCCCACTCCCGGCCCCAGAACGCCCCGCCGAAGACAAGAGCTGCATAGATGACTTGCCGCCAGGCGCGGGCATAGACCCGGCCCGTGGCTCGGCTGAGTGAGTCACTGATCTTGTAGCTGGTGCGAAACAGCAATCCCACACCCAGGATCCGGAAGATCGGCACGACTTCGTCCCATTGATCTCCCAGTAGAACGGCCACCAATTCAGGAGCGAGCACGATGGCCACGCCGGAGATCGGCAACACCAGCAAGGACACGGCAGCTGTCCCGTTGCGGTAGGCCCGGCCAAGCCGTGCCTGCGAATCTTGCATCTTGGCCATCACCGGAAAAAGGACTCGATCGAGGATTTGGCCAACGAAGGTCGCCGGCATGGCCATCAGTTGATAGGCCCGTCCATACACCCCAAGCGCGGTCGCGTCCATCCACCTGGCCACAACGAAGTAGTCCCCCTGCCCGGCTGCGTAATTCCCAATCCGCGATGCGGTGAACCCGATACCGAAATACAGCAGGTCCTTGGCCTCCTGCAGACGCATCCGGAGGGACCTCGGGTGACTGCGGACCATCACGAAGAGCGCGGTTCGCAGAGCGGTCTGTGCCAGCTGGCCGATGACCAGGCTCCATGCTCCCAATCCTGCCAGCGCGGCTACGACGCCGACCAGGCCGTAACCGAGCGTGAACGATGTGATCGCGATCAGGGCCGTGGTTCGGAACCGGAGGTCTTTGACGAGGAGGGCGGCCGCCACGGTGGCAGGAGACTGAATGATGAACACCGCCGCCATCGCTCGCATCAAAGGTGTCAGTTCCGGCAGCCTGAGCACTGAGGCCAGGAACGGTGCGGTCAGAAAGAGAGTGGCGGCCAGAACAATCCCGCTGTACAGAGACAGCGCAAACGCGGTCCTCTGGTGCTCATCGGTGAGGTCGGCCCTCTGGACAACCGCCGGACCCACCCCCAGCCGGGAAAACAGGTCGAGCATGCCGACCACCAACAGGGTGGCTGTTATCAAGCCGAATTCCGACGGCTCCAGCAGTCGGGCAAGCAATCCGAGCACCAGCAGCTGCATCACGGCCTGCACGACTGTTCCCATCGTCGTCCAGGCGAGGCCGGAGGTCGCCTGATCGAGGAGGGAGTTGGTGGGACGGCCTACCCCGGCGTCCGCTAGCTCATTTCCGCCCAAGGAATCCTGTGTCATCTGTACCCAGGCCCGTGGCCCGTGAGAACACTATACGGCTATTCACAAACCCTGTGAGTGGCTAGATTTGCAGCCTCCGGGTGGCCGAAACGGCTCGCCGGGTCGGCGGGATCACCTCGAGTTTTCTCATCCAGGTGCCGAACCGCTAGTCAGAACCGAGGAGCGTTGCACATGAGGACTGAGAACGCCGGCAGGCGTCGGGCGGCGAGTGCTGTCGCGGTGCTGCTGATCGTCGGCCTCCTCCCGCTGCTCGGCCCGGATGCGGCCGTCGCGGCCCCCACCCGGGTAGATATCCGGGACTTCGGAGCCACCGCCAACGATGCCAGCGACGACACGGCAGCCATCCAGGCTGCCATCGATGCCGCTCGATGGGGAGGCACCGTAACGATCCCCTCCGGCGTCTTCCGTGTCTCGCCTCAGCGGTCTTCGGCTGCGCTCAGCCTGCGGACCGGCGTCACCATCGAGGGCGCTGGCCCGGCCTCCGTTCTGAAGGTTGTGGATGGGAACGGGCGCAGGGTGCATGTCCTGTCGACGAGATCAGCAGAGTCGGCTCCTCCTCGCAACGTGGTGCTTCGCAATTTCGCGATCGATGGCAACCGGCTCACCTCGACGCAATCGCCGTCTCACGAGCACGATCACGGAATCTATGTGACGCCTTCGAGTGACGGCCTTCCTTCCCATATCTTGATCGAGGGCGTGACCGTGACAGGTGTACAGGGCGATGGCGTCCTCGTCCATGGCGGTGAGCAGATCACGCTCCGCAACAACCACGTCCACAACAACTATCGAGGAGGCCTCAACCTCGAGGGAGCAAGCAACAGCACCGCTTCAGGAAACCTGGCATCGGAGAACAAGTCGGGCATACACGTCGAGATGAATCCCGGCGTCGTGAATCGCGGCCTGGTAATCGTCGACAACACACTCATCAACAACAACTGCGGTATCTGCCTCAATGGCAACCAGGGCACCCTCGAGGATGTCACGGTCAAGAACAACCTCATCGTCGGACCCACCAACCCATCCAACATCGGCGACGGCACCCAGCTGGGTGCCACCGTCAAGTACGGCATTGGACTGTCCAACCTGAACGGAGCGACCGTGTCGGGGAATGTGCTACGGGAATGGACCGAGGAAGGGGGTATCAAAGTGAGGTGGGGCGTCCGCAACGCGGTGATCGATCACAACACCATCGTCGGCACTCGCGGGCCGGCCGGAAATGCCAGGGGCATGATTCGAGTCGGCGGCTCCACCAACTCGACGCCGAATAGCAACATCGTGGTAACCAACAACCTTCTTCATGAAACCAGAGGTGGTCTCTACCTGACCACCAACTCGGGCAGTCGGTCGTCAAACATAACCTTCGAGGCAAACACGGTGGACGGTTTGCTGGCCGGCCAACCAATCCGGATCCGCGATGCCGGGGGCACCGTTCGGATCACCCGCAACACTCTCACCCACGCCAGCGGCTGGGACGGAAGCTACCTGATCAACGTGAACGCCGAGGCTGGAGCCGGTGGCCTGGAC
>JBPCTX010000123.1:0-5570 GCA_051011455.1 Acidimicrobiia bacterium
GATCGAAGGATCGTCTTCCACAAGGTTCCCCGTTGGCAACGCCGATCGTATCCTTCTGACAAATCTGCCGAACGCGGATACGCTGATTAGCCGGAACCTCTCAATGCGCTGGCAGGGATGAAAAGCACGAAACTCGTAACCGACCGCGGAGCGACGCGGCCCGCCGAACTCCGTGGCCCATTCGGGACCATGCAGTTCACCGACCTGAACCAGATGGGTCGAACGAGAGTGGTTGCGCCCTCCGGTGCGGTCGGCTTGCTCAGATTTGGCCCGACGACTCCCGGACCGTTTGGAGAGGTCGTTGGTCTGATCGAGGAGAGCAAGGTCGTTTTCAGATACCGGCCCTGGGGATCGGTTGAGCCCGGTCGGCATTCCTTCGAGATCCGCCATGAGGGGGCCGAATACGTCCTGGTCAGCCGCGGCCGGGGGCCGAAACCCCAACTCGAGACCGTGGACGGCCGGTTGCTGGCAGTTTTCGGCGAGCGGCGGGGCCGGGTAGCACCAGGGCTGACCGAAGAGGAAGCGGTGCTGGTGGCTCTCATCACCGCCTCAGGAATCGCCGACGTCACCCTTCCGCAGGGATGGCTGGCCCGCCACTGACTAGTCCGTCTGGAATCGGGCGCCATGGTTCTTTGGAAATCCTGGAAATGGTCGTTGTTAGTGGCATGAGCAACGCCTGCGACCCTCGCAACCGCCCCGGATTCGTTGAGGGAGACGTCACGGCCTACCTGCCCGAGCCGGTGGCAGCGGCTCCCAATCCGGTAGAGGACTTCCGCACGGTGCTCCTGGCCGGCTTCTCCACGCTGCTGATCGTGACCACCGTGTTCGGCATCGTTCTGCTCACCCAGTAGCCGGCATCGCCCGTTCGCGGCGCTTGCGAGACGGTTAGCCTCACCCCGATGCTCGAGATCTTGCGGCCGGACGGGTCGCTCCAGGGGGACGCTCCCATACCGGTGGCCGAGGTCAGGCGACTCTATGCCGCCATGGTGTCCGCCCGCACCTACGACCACAAAGGCACCGCCCTGCAGAAGCAGGGGCGACTGGCCACCTATGCCTCATTCGAGGGGCAGGAGGCGGCACAGATCGGAGCGGTAGCGGCATTGCGGCCGGATGATTGGGTGGTGGCCACCTACCGGGACGCCGCCGCCATGTGGATGCAGGGATACCCCTGGGTCAACCTCTTCCTGGGCCGGACCGGCGATGAGCGAGGCGGGGCTCCTCCCGAGGGGATCAACGTGATGCCGCCCTCGATCACGGTTGGCGCTCACATGATTCACGCTGTTGGAATGGGATGGGCCGAGCGATACCAGGGCCGGGACCGGGTGGCGATGACGCTCTTCGGCGACGGCGCCACCTCGGAGGGCGACTTCCATGAGGCAATGAACTTCGCCGGCGTGTATCAGCTCCCGATCATCTTCCTGTGCCAGAACAACCAGTACGCGATCTCGACGCCGCGCAGTCGCCAGACCGCCTCGCAAACCATTGCCCAGAAGGCCGATGCCTACGGCTTCCCCGGCCTGCAGGTTGATGGAAACGATCTGCTCGCGGTCCTCAGCGCTTCCCGGGATGCCGTCGGTCGCGCCCGGGAGGGGGGCGGTCCCACCCTGATCGAGGCCGTGACGTTCCGGGTGGGAGCCCACACCACTGCCGACGATCCCGGGCGCTACCGCGACTCCTCTGAGGAAGACACCTGGCGGGCGCTCGATCCACTCGACCGGGTCCGGCTCTTCCTGGAGGCGGAGGGGCAGTGGGACGCCGCTTGGCAGGCGGAGCTCGACACCGCCGCCGGTGACGAGATCGAGGCGGCCATCGGCCAGGCCGAGGAGTTGCAGCCGCTGTCGGGTGGCGAGTTGTTTGAGGCAATGTTCGCCTCTCCCACTCCGCAGCTCGAGCACCAGCGGCACCTGTTGGAGGGAGGGCCCTTTGGCTGAGCGCAACCTGGCTCAGGCCCTCACGATGGCTCTCGACCATGTCCTCGCCTCGAACCCTGACGTGCTGGTAATGGGGGAGGATGTCGGAGTCGCCGGCGGGGTCTTTCGCATCACCGATGGCCTGCAACAAAAGCATGGCACCGAGCGGGTGGTGGACACCCCGGTCGCCGAGTCGGGAATCGTGGGAACTGCCTTTGGGATGGCGGTGGCCGGCCTCCGTCCTGTCGCCGAGATTCAGTTCCTGGGGTTTGCCTATCCGGCCCTTGACCAGATCGTCAGCCACGTCTCCCGGATCCGCAACCGGTCCCGGCATCGCTTCACCGCCCCGCTTGTGATTCGGATCCCCTACGGGGCCGGCATCGGCGCGGCCGAGCACCACAGCGAGTCAACCGAGGCGATCTTCGCTCACACGCCCGGGCTGAAGGTCGTGGTTCCCGCCACCCCGGCAGACGCCGCCGGTCTCTTGCTGACTGCAGTTGCTGATCCTGACCCGGTGATCTTCCTGGAGCCGATCCGCTCCTACCGCCGCATGCGGGGCGAGGTGTCCGAACCACCGACGGCGGTCCCGTTCGGAGAGGCGGCCCGCCGCGCGACGGGCGATGATCTGACCTTCATCACCTACGGCGCCATGGTGCCGGATGTGCTGGCGGCCGCCGGTGAGTTGGAGGCGGCCGGGATCAAGGCGGATGTACTGGATCTGCGGACGCTGGTTCCGCTGGATCGAGACGCAGTGCTGGAGTCGGTGCAGCGCACCGGCCGGGCGGTCATCGTTCAGGAGGGCCACCGCACGTGTGGCTTTGCGGCCGAACTGGCCGCCACCATCCAGGAGGAAGCGCTCTATTCGCTGGAGGCTCCGGTGCGAAGAGTGACGGGTTGGGACACGGTGGTCCCACTCCGCCGCGCCGAGCACCACTACGTTCCCACTGTGGACCGGATTGTCGCTGCCGCCCAAGCTGTGCTGGAAGGAGTCTGAGGTGGCCTACGAGTTTGTACTCCCCGACGTCGGCGAGGGCTTGACTGAGGTGGTTATCGAGGAGTGGCTGGTGGCGGTTGGCGATGAGCTGGGGTTGGATGCGCCGCTGGTTCGAGTAGAGACCGACAAGGCGGTCGTCGACATTCCCAGCCCGGTGGCCGGTTTCCTGCTGTTCCAGGGGGCGGCTGCGGGCGACGCGCTCGAGGTCGGCCAGATCCTGGCCGTGGTCGGTGAGGCCGGGGAGAAATGGGAGCCCCCTTCGACTGCCCGACCTGCCCAGGAGACCGCCCCGCCTGCTCCGATCGTCGGCACTCTCCCGGAGGCGCCACCGAGTGGCGGAGCCCAGGCTTTGCCGGCGGTCAGGAAACTGGCGGCCGACATCGGAGTCGATGTAGAGGCCGTCGTCGGCACCGGGCCCGGCGGCCGGGTTACCCGCGACGACGTGCTGGCGGCCGGGTCGGGGCCAGTTGAGAGAGTCCCGATGAGCCCGGTCAGAAGGGCCATCGCCGAGCGCCTGTCCCGGTCGTGGCGAGAGATCCCGCATGTCACCACCTACGGCTCGGCCCGGGCCGAGCACCTGCTCAGAGAACGTCGGCGCTTGCTGGAGGGGGCCGAGGGCCCAATGCCGATTGAGGCGCTGCTGGTGGCGCTGATAGTCCCCCTGCTGCGGGAACATCCCCAGTTCAACGCTGCAGTCTCGGGTACCGACACGGTCCTGCGACGCCACTACGACATCGGGATTGCCACCGATACTTCAGAGGGCCTGATGCTGCCGGTGCTGAAGGGTGCCGACCAGCTGAGTGTTCACGAGCTGGCCGACGGCATCATCCGGCTCGCCAAATCTGCTCGGAGCCGAACCCTGACTCCTGACCAGGTGCAGGGAGCGACCTTCACCGTCTCCAATATCGGCGCGGTTGGCGGTGGCTATGGAACGCCCATCATTCCGTACGGGACCAGCGCCATCGTCTCCTTTGGACGGGCGACCGCCCAGGCTGTGGTCGAGGGCGACGCCGTGACCTCCGGCGTCGTGCTGCCGATCTCGCTGTCGTATGACCACCGGCTCATCGACGGAGCGCTCGGCCGCACCTTCTTGGCCAACCTGACCGAAAGCATCGAGAGCGCTTCCTTCTCATGAAAGACCTGGACCGCATGCTGGCCGAACTGTCTGAGACGCTGATAGCGCTGGAGGGAGCGGCCGATCCGGCCGAGCGCGAGCGGCTCGAAGCCAGGCGCGATGAGCTGCGAGAAACACTGCGCTCGGTCAACATCGATGAGCAAAGGCCCACTTCGGAGCTGCTGGAGGAGCGGGCCCGGCTCGAGGCCCGGCTCACGACGGCCCGGGGCGAGCGAGTCAAAAAGGTGCAGGCCAAGTACCTGGGCGCCACTCAGACCGTCGGCGGCGGGGTGGTGCCCGAGAACATCAATCGGATGATCGACGAGGGCAACCGCTTCGATGAGCTATTGGAGCGCTACGACCACCTGACCGCGATCCTGACGGAACGAGACGCGCTGTGATCGACGGCCAGCAACAACGCGAAGCCCTGGCCGCGGCCGAGCGGTCGCTGTTCCTGCTCCAGAAAGGCCGGCTGGAAGAAGCCGGCAAGGCAGCGGAGCGGGCCCGGGAACTGGACCAGGTGAGCATCTTCGATTCCCTGCCCGGGGCGGTGGGGGAGATCGTGCGACACCGGTCGGAGGGCAATCCGGTGCCGTCAGGGGCCTGGGACGGGCTGGCGGCCGCGGTAGGTCCCGGCCCGCTGGCCGCCCACGTTGCCGATTTGCGGGGCTGATGGGCGACTACCACCTCCATTTGCACGATCACGGCCCTGCCGACCAGCTCGACCCACCACCCGACCATTATCCGGCCGGCTATATCGAGGCCTACGTCGAGGCGGCGGCCGCCCGCGGAGTGCATGAGCTGGGCTTCACCGAGCATCTGTATCGGTGCCAGGACGCGGCCGACGTGCTGGGGCGCTTTTGGGAGCGCGAGCCGGTTCCGTGGCTGGCCAAGCACACGGAGGAGTTCCTGGCCGAGGACCGCACGCTGAATCTGGAGCATTACGTGGAGACCGTGGTGGCGGCCCGGGACCGGGGCCTTCCGGTCTTGCTGGGCCTCGAGGTCGACTTCTTCCCGGAAACGATCGAAGCTGTGATGGACTTCCTGGCGCCCTATCCATGGGATTTCCTGATCGGATCCGTCCACTGGGTGGACGGTTGGGCCGTCGACCACGATGGGGCCATCGCCGCATTCGAAGAGAAGGGAATCGACTCCGCCTACGAGCAGTACTTCGAGATGGAGGCCCGATTGGCCGGCTCGGGTCTCGTCGAAGCGCTGGCCCATGTCGATGTCGTCAAGAAGTATGGACACCGTCCTGACCGCGAGCGTCTTGACCTCTACGCCCCGGTGGTGGAGGCGGCCGCCGCATCAGGCACAGCCGTCGAAGTGTCGAGCGCCGGCTTGAGAAACCCGGCCGCCGAGATCTACCCCTCCCCGGCCTTTCTGTCTATGTTCCACGCCGCTGGGGTCCCCATCACATTGGCCAGCGACGGCCACAACCCCGGCCAAGCGGCCTGGGGTCATGATGAGGTGGTAGCGGCCGCCCGTGCCGCCGGATACTCCGAGCGCCTCCGGTTCCGCCGGCGCTCCCGGTCATTTGTTCCCCTGCCGG
>JBPCTX010000124.1:0-8070 GCA_051011455.1 Acidimicrobiia bacterium
CGTTTGACCAGTCGGCCGCCCGGAGGTTGTGGACCAGGTTGCCGCTGCCGAGGATGAACACGCCCTCGTCCCGCAGCGGCGCCAGTCGCCGGCCCAGCTCGAACATCTTGTGCGGATCGTTGGTCCAGGGCAGGGAGAGTTGCACAACCGGCACGTCCGCCGCCGGATACATGTGCAGAAGCGGGACCCAGGTGCCGTGGTCAAGGCCGCGGTCCTCCTCCCGGGCAACCGTGGTCTCGGCCGCCAGTAGCGCCTCGACCCGGTCGGCCACTTGCGGTGCCCCGGGCACCTCGTAAGCGATCTGATAGAGGGGCTCCGGAAAGCCCCAGAAGTCGTAGATGAGGGGAGCGGTCGTGGTCGCGCCCAGCGAGGGTGGAGCCTGCTCGAAGTGAGCGGAGATGGAGAGGATCGCCGAGGGTTCCGGCAAGGCCTCCGACCATCGATGCCAGGTTGCTCCCCGCTCGTCGTTGAGCGCATTGGTAGGGGCGCCGTGGCCCACGAAACCGGTCGGAAATCTCATGGGAGCGTCAACACCGCGGTGCTCCCCGGCATTTCCTGATCCGTAGGCTCGAGCCGGTGGTAACTGTGCTAGCTCTCATCTGCCTGGTGGCCGGGGTCGGAGTTATCGGCGTGGGCCAGCGGGTCGCTCCGTCTCACCCG
Source organism: Acidimicrobiia bacterium (assembly GCA_051011455.1). Taxonomy (GTDB): domain Bacteria; phylum Actinomycetota; class Acidimicrobiia; order Spongiisociales; family SHLN01; genus SHLN01. Next base: position 661 of record JBPCTX010000124.1, read on the forward strand.
GCCGGCCCGCAAATCCTGGGAGCGGGTGTTGTCCTCTTCTTCGGAGGGGTGGCCCTGATCTCCTTCCGGTCAGGCGATCGCGCTCCGGTAATGATCCTGGGAACGATGGCGATTCTGCTGGTGGTGTTCTCGGTGGTTGCGTTCAGGCGGCACTGAGAAGCATTGTGATCTGATAGGTGACCAGCATCGTGAAGCCGGCCAGGGCGAGCAACGAGACCTCGAGTATGCGTCGATACCGGCGCAGCTGCCAGATGACGGCCGAGACGCCCACCGCCACCACGATCTTCACGGTTCCGGCCAGGCCGGGGCTGAGCTCCAGCAAACCGGCCATCACCGGGTTGGCTTCCCTCGCTCCCAGATCGAGGGCACGGAGGGTGAGGGCGAAGTCGGCGAGGTTGAGAAGCACGATGCCTGTCAATGCGGCAGCGATCAAGCCGGGGCGGTCGCGATACCGGGTGACCACTCCGGCATAGGCTCTGCGGTCGAAACCGGTTCTGCGCTCGGGGAAGCGGAAGGCCACCCGGGCCGTGCGACGATCTCCTCCGCGGCGGGCGAGAGTTGTCACTCGGCAGCCCGCCCGGTCGAATAGCCATCTGGTTCCAGCTTCAGAGGGATGTGAATCTCGGCAGCCGGGTGTTGAACGTCGAAAACGATGGAAACCTCCGGGTACAACCCTCGCTGGTGGTGATGCTCGAAGTAAGAGCCCGTGTCGAAGGTGAGACGGTAGACGCCGGCCGCGAGTTCCAGCCCCTCCGGCAACAGGTTGGCGATTTGCCCGTCGCGGTCTGTAACGGCCCGGGTGCGGAACTCCCACTCGTCGGTGCTTGACCTCTTCTCAAGCGTCACGGGAACCCGATCCGCCGGCGCTCCTCGCGCCCCGTCGTAAACCGAAGTGCCGATCCGACTCATTCGGCGAGTGTAAATCAGCAGATCGCTCGATGCTCTTCTGCTGCTAGCCCATCCGGCATCCGCCTGCACCTATCGGAAGGCGAGGCCGCGGCCTTAGCGCCTGATGTCCGGCGGTGAATCGCCGACGTGTCGGGAACTACGTTCTGGCTGACAGCTGACAGCGGACAGCTGATTGCTGATAGGCCGAAGGCCGTCTCACATCCTCAGCAACAGGATCTTCACGATCGATGCTTCGGAGCTGAGGGCCTCGATGGCTTCGGGTGGAGGCTCTGTGTCCAGGTTGATGAAGGAAATTGCCTCAGTTCCCGGTTCGCTGCGTCCGAGGCGCCACTCGCCGACGTTGACGCCGAACCGTCCCAGCGTGGTGCCGACCATGCCGATGACCCCGGGCACGTCCTTGTTCAGCATGATGAGCAGCAGTCCCGACGGATCAACATCCAGGTGGTAGTCGCTGACCTGAACCAATCGTGGCTCGCTGCCACCGAACAGCACGCCGGCCATGATGCGGCTGCCGTCTTCCCAGTGCACGCGGCAAGACACCAGGTTGGTGTAGTCGCCGGCGGCCACCCCTTTCGCTCTCGAGACGGTTATGCCGTGCTGCTGGGCCAGTACCGGGGCGTTCACATAGTTGACCCCGTCGGCCATGCTCCCGCGCAGAAGGCCGGTCAATAGCCCGGCCGCGATCGGCCGGGTCAGCTTCTCGACGGCCTCTCCCTTTACCTCGATCTCGACTCGCCGGATAGGAGAGGGGGCCATGTGGAACTGGAGCGTGCCGAGTTTCTCGGCAAGCGCCATGTAGGGCATCGCGGCAGCGAAATCGGGCCCGGCCTCGAAGGGCAGGTTGACCGGGTTCCGAATGTCGACGCCCCGCAGAGCATCGATGATCTGCTCGGCGATCTGTGCCGAAACGTCCCGCTGTGCCTCGGCGGTCGACGCTCCCAGGTGGGGTGTGTGCACCACGTTGGCCATACCGATCAGCGGATTGTCGGCCCCGGGTGGTTCCGTGCGATACACGTCGATCCCCGCTGCTCGCACCTTGCCCGACTCGAGGGCCCCGGCCAGGGAGTCCTCGTCAATCAGTGTTCCCCGGGCTGCGTTGATGATCACCACCCCGTCCTTCATGGCAGCCAGCGTTCTCGAGGAGATCATGTTCTCGGTGTCGGGGGATGAAGGAACGTGCAAGGTGATGTAGTCGGAGGTGGCATACAGCTCATCGAGGTTGACCAGTGTCACTCCGGTGTCCTGGGCCACCTCCTCGGAGACGTAGGGGTCGAAGGCCACCACGTCCATGTCAAAAGCGAGAGCGCGGGCTGCCACCAGCCGGCCGATGCGGCCGAAGCCGATGATCCCTATCGTCTTACCGCTCAATTCCGTGCCGGCGTACTGGCTGCGTTCCCATCGGCCTTCGGCCACCGTCTGGTGGGCAACGGCGGTATGACGAGAGGCGGCCAGCATCAGTGCCATCGTTTGCTCGGCAGTGGCCACCGAGTTGGCGGAAGGGGTGTTCATCACGATGACCCCTCGCTGAGTGGCGGCGGTCACGTCGATGTTGTCGACCCCCATCCCGGCCCGGCCGACCACTTTCAGAGCCGAGCCTGCCTCCAGAACCTCCGCCGTGACCTTGGTGCCCGATCGCACGATGAGTGCGTCGTACTCGCCGATCGCCGCCACGAGTTCATCGGCACTCAGCCCCGTCGCAACCCGGCATTCGACATCGTCGGCAGCTTGCAAGAGGTCGATTCCATGAGCCCCAATATCGTCTGACACGAGTACGCGGAACATGGCTTGAGGGTAGTGAGCCAGTCACCAGCTACCAGTCGCCGGTTGGCGGCTCTCTTCCTCAGTCCGGTTCAGCCCCTCCCCCCATCCGTCATCGGCCCTGCGGGCCGCTGCCACCTTCCCCTCATGGGAAGGAAGAGAAGTAGCCGCTGACAGCTGTTGGCTGTGCGCTGTGGGCCGTGCGCCGAGGGACTCGGAAGCACGGTCACTGGCTCCCGATTAGCCTGCCCGCCATGACCGATCGGCCCTCAGCTTGATTTCGCTGGTCGCCCAGTCCACGGGCTCAGAGTCCATCGACTGGGTCTTGCTGCTGGCTGGACTGCTCGGGGGCCTGGCCATCTTCCTGCTGGGCATGGACCGTATGACGGAGTCCTTGCGGGTGGTGGCAGGCGATCGACTCCGCGGCATTCTCTTGCGGCTCACCTCCAACCGGTTCGTCGGCATGCTCACCGGGGCAGGGATCACCGCCGTCATCCAGTCGTCGTCTGTCACCACAGTCCTCGTGGTCGGCTTCATCAGTTCGGGCCTGATGAGCTTCGAGCAATCGCTCGGGGTGATCATCGGCGCCAACATCGGCACGACGATCACCGCTCAGATCATCGCTTTCAAGGTCACCACCTACGCCCTATTCGCCGTGGCCGGCGGTTTCGCCGTAACTTTCTTCTCTAAGCGGGGCGACCGCCAGGCCCAGGGAGCCGTGGTGCTGGGATTGGGGCTGGTGTTCCTCGGGATGAGCATGATGGGCGACGCGATGTCGCCGCTTCGCTCGTCGGACACCTTCATCGATCTGATGGCCCGGCTCGAGAACCCGTTCCTGGGAGTGGCGGTCGGCGCCCTTTTCACTGCGCTGGTTCAATCCTCGTCGGCCACCACCGGCATCGTGATCGTGTTGGCCCAGCAAGGGCTCATCACCTTGGAGACCGGCATCGCCCTGGTGCTGGGCGCCAACGTCGGGACCTCCATCACCGCCCTGCTCGCTTCGGTCGGCAAGCCGCGGGAGGCGCTGCGGGCTGGCGTCGCTCACGCTCTCTTCAACGTCGGTGGCGCCGTTGTGTGGCTGCCATTCATCGGGGCATCGGCGTCCTTCGTTGAGGGTCTGGCCGGGGAAACCGCACGTCAGGTGGCCAACGCGCATACGGTGTTCAACATCGTCAACGCCCTCTTGATCATTGGCTTCATTCCGGCCTTCGCCCGTCTGATCGAGCGCCTGGTGCCGGATCGGCCAGAGGACGAGACCGGGGTGGTGCGGGTGCGTTACCTGGATCGGACCCTCCTCAAGACACCTTCGTTGGCCCTTGACCGGGCAAGGTTGGAGATGCTCCGGATGGCGGATCGGGTTCGATCGATGCTGGCGGACGTGATGCCCGCCCTGCTGAGTGGGACCCGTTGGACTCTGGCCGAGATCGAGCAAAGGGACGATGAAGTCGACAGCCTGCACGGCCAGATCATCGCTTACCTGGGTGAGATCAGTCAGACGCGTCTGAGTGAAGGCGAGACCCAGGAGTTGCTCGGTTTGATGGAGGCCACCAACGACCTGGAGGCGATCGGCGATGTCATCGAGACGAATCTGGTCTCATTGGGCCTGCAACGGACTGAGCAAGGCGTGACGATCAGCCCCGAGACGGCCGCCGTGCTCACCGAATTCCACGGCGAGATCGTCGAGGCGCTCGACCTGGCCATGTTGGCGCTGACTCAGAAGAACGAGGACGCCGCCCGGCGGGTCTCGAAGATGAAGCGTCAGGTGAACTCTCTAGAGCGGGCTGCCATTGCCCATCAGGCCCAGCGACTGGTGGTGGATGCCCCCGACCGTGTGGCCACCTATCGGATCGAGGTCGATCTGATCGCCGCCCTCAAACGGATCTACTACTTCACCAGGCGCATCGCCCGGGTGTCCGTGCCCAGCGAAGAGAAGGCGTCGATGACCGACGAGTAGGGGCTAGAAGCCGGCTCCGGTGACCGCGCTGGCGAAGCGTTCTCCGAGGCTGCCATCGTTGAAAGTGGTGGCCTCCCGTACCTGCTGGACCCCGGTCGTGAACAGCGATCGGTACGACGTCTCCTGCAGCCGGGCCACGGCTGAAGGGCCGGCTGCCAGCGGCAGCACCGGCGCCAGATCCTGAGAGCGGATGAAGGCCGGTGCCCCCTTCTCAACCTTGGGCCGTGACGCCACCCCGCCGAATCCGATGAAAAGGTCCACCGCCTCGCTGGCCAACAGGTCGCTGGTGCCGTCCCCCACCAGCAGGCTGCGGCCGGGACGGCCCCCCATGAGCTCTTCGACGATCTCCTCTTTGCCTTCACTGACGGCCAGCGCACCGCGGCCGTAGTCCAGGTAGCTGGCTTCCTGACCGGGGTGATGGGACCACCAGGCACCAACCAGCTCGTCGAACTCAACTCCCACAGCCCGGATGTGATCGGCCGGCACGCCGAGGGACACCCCAAATTCTCGGACCGGCTCTTCGAGCCCGCCGCTAATGATGTAGGTGTCGTGGCCCAGGTGCTGCAGAACTGAGATGACCATGGCGGCATCGGCCACCACGTTGTCCTTGTACACCTGGCGGAGCGACTGGACCTGCGTCCGGGTCGGATTGATCTGCTTCAGCCGGTCGCCGTAGACATCCTCGAGGTCCATCTCACCATTCATGGCGGCTTCGGTGAGACGCCTCACGTTCTCGCCGCGTCCGGCCTGTTCTGCCAGAACGTCGATTCCCTCCACCGTGGTGAGGGTCGAGTCGCAGTCGAAGAAGACATGCTGATAGGGAGGCCAGCGAGTCTGCTCCGTTTCGGTCTTCACCAACGTCATGGGTGCTTTATAGCCGGTAGCGTGGGGAAGTATGACAACCCTGCTTGTGAAGAACGCAACCGTGCTGGCAACCATGGACTCCGAGCGCCGGGAAATCGGTGGGGGAGGCCTCTTCATCCGCGATGGATGGATTGAGCAAGTCGGCGAGGTTGAGGAACTACCGGGAACCGCCGACGAGGTCGTCGACCTGGAAGGGCACGTGGTGCTGCCCGGGTTTGTCAACACCCACCACCATCTCTACCAGACCCTGACCCGGGCGGTGCCGGCCGCCCAGGATGCCGGGTTGTTCGGGTGGCTCACCACGCTGTACCCAATCTGGGCGCGTATGACCGCCGATCATGTGCGGGTATCCACCACTCTCGGCCTGGCCGAGTTGGCTTTGTCGGGATGCACCACCGCCTCGGATCACCTCTACCTGTATCCGAATGGGTCCCGGCTCGACGACCAGGTGGAGGGGGCCGCCGGCGTGGGAGTGCGATTCCACATTTCGCGCGGCTCGATGAGCCTGGGGGAGAGCGACGGCGGTCTCCCTCCCGATTCAGTAGTCGAAACCGAAGACGCCATCCTGGCCGACACCGAGAGGGTGGTCGCCCACTTCCATGACCCCGAGCCGGGCGCTCACACCCGGATCGTCGTGGCCCCCTGTTCCCCCTTCTCCGTCACACCCAACGGTATGAAGGAGGCCGCCGAGCTGGCCCGGGCCCATGGCCTCTCAATGCACACCCACCTGGCCGAGACGATGGACGAGGAAGCCTTCTGCGTCCAGGAGTTCGGCCTGCGTCCGGTTGAGCTGGCCGAGTCTGTCAACTGGATGGGGCCGGACGTGTGGTTTGCCCACAGCGTCTTCATCAACGATGACGAGATTGGGCGGATGGGAGCAGCCGGGACCGGAGTGGCTCATTGCCCGACCTCCAACATGCGGCTGGCGTCCGGCATTGCACCGGTTCCCGCCTACCGGGCGGCCGGAGTGAATGTCGGGCTTGGGGTTGACGGGTCGGCCAGCAACGACGGCTCGCACCTGCTGGCCGAGGCTCGTCAGGCCATGCTGCTGGCACGGCTGAGTGCAGCTCCCGACCTGGCCAGGACCCCGGATCTGATGACAGCCCGCACGGCCCTGGAGCTGGCGACAATCGGCGGTGCGGCGGTTCTGGGACGCGACGACATCGGCTCGCTGGAGCCCGGCAAGGCGGCCGATTTCATTGCCATCGATATCAACCGCCTCGAATACGCCGGGGCCCATCACGATCCGGTTGCAGCAGTGCTTTTCTGTGCCCCGGTCGGCGTCGACCACAGCTTCGTTCACGGTCGGCGGGTGGTGGAGAACCGGGAGTTGACCGGGATCGAAATGGGACCCGTCGTCGAGGAGCACAACCGACTGGCCGGGACTCTGCTGGGCTAGCCGGACCCGGGGGCTAGTTGGCTCCCCCGCCACGAAGGCTGGCCATGACCTTCTTATAGGTTCCGCAGATCGGCATACCGTCTGGTACCCGGTGGGGGATCCACTCCTTGCCACACAATGCCTTCACCGGCACCCCTTCAACGTTGCTGCGCACGATGTCGTCCTTGCGGACGTAATGGGCGACGTTGTCGCCGTCCTGATCGGTGGGATCATCGATGCGTGGCTTAGTGAGCTCCCGGGTGTCGGTCATCAGCGGAGTCTGGCACATGGGGAACGGCTGCGGCTCTGAAGACCATGGACTGACTTGAGGACGCCGAAGTTATGGAGCACCTTCCTGGACGGAGCCGGCAGGTTGGCATTGAGAGCCCGGGGTTTCGGGGCAGCCCTGGGGCAACACGTTCGACGGCCCACTTCGTGCAGGCTTTATCGTGCGGCTAGCGCTTCCTTGAAGCGCAAAGGCGTTACAACGACAGAAGGCGCAGACGTGGCCATCAAGGACCAGATTGTCAATGTCAACGAGTACCAC
>JBPCTX010000125.1:0-2770 GCA_051011455.1 Acidimicrobiia bacterium
GACGGGTTTCACGTCCCGGTGATGTCCTGGGGTCGGATCGGGACCCGGTTCAGCTCGAGGCCGGTGGCGTCGCGGATGGCTGCCACCACGGCTGGAGTTGAGCTGATGGTGGGTGGCTCTCCGATGCCCTTGGCTCCGAACGGCCCCCAGGGGCTGGGCTCCTCGATCAGAGCCATCTCCACATCGGGAGCATCCAGGAAGGTCGGCAGCAAGTAGTCCGTGAAACTGGCGTTGAGGATGACGCCCTTGTCCAAAATCAGCTCCTCCATTACCGCCAGGCCCACTCCCTGCAGGATTCCGCCCTCAATCTGGCCACGTACCGATTGTGGGTTGAGCGCCAGGCCGATGTCCTGGGCCGTGTCCACCTGCACCACCCGCACCAGCCCCAGTTCGGTGTCGACATCGACCACCGCGCGATGGGCGGCTACCGCGAAGTCGGCGTGGGGATCACCCTGACCGTTCTCATCCGGCTCGTAGGTGGGCGGGTGCCGAAAACGGGTGTGGTGGGAGATCGGGCCATCGGCACACAGATCGTCCAGGCTCATCACCAGCTCGCCGGCCAGCCAGACCCCGTCCGAGTTCAACTCGTCGCCCCCACCCTTCTCCAGCGCCTCCGCTTTGACCGCTTGAGCCGCCTCCAGCACTGCTCCACCGGTCATTTGCGTCTGGCGGGAAGCCGAAGTCGATCCGGCCGATCCGATCTCGCTGGTGTCGGTCGGGACGACTGCAACCTGCTCAACTCCGATGGCGGTGCGAGCGATCTGGGCCAGCACCGTGACCATTCCCTGCCCAACTTCGACCGCCGCGGTGTGCACTTCCACCCCGGCCGGGGTCAGAACGACCCTCGCCTCAGCGAAGTCGTCGAAGGCCTCCGAGAAAGCAATGTTCTTGATGCTGACTGCATATCCCACCCCGCGGGTCACATATTGCGGCGTGGTGGTCAGCCCGGTCCCCCCCGGTAGACGGCGCGGATCATCCGACTCGAGCGGCGGTGGAAGCGGGATGGCCACCAGCTGATCGATCACGTCCACCGTCGGCAGCGAGGTCTCAATGATCTGGCCGGTAGTCGACATCGGATCGCCTGAAGCGAGCGCATTTCGCTTGCGCAGCTCGAGCGGATCCATCCCCAACTCGGCCGCCAGGCGGTCCATCTGGGTCTCATGGGCAAAGCAAACCTGCACAACCCCGAACCCGCGCATAGCCCCGGTAGGTGGGTTGTTGGTCCGCACGCCGTACCCGTCAACCACCACGTTGTCGATCCGGTACGGCCCGGCCGCGAAGTAGGTGGCGTTGGATACCACGGCCGCGGTGGTGTCCATGTAGGCACCGCCATCGAGGATGACCCGGGCCTCCAGGCGCACCAGCTTCCCGTCGGCCGTTGCCTCATGCCGATACCAGAGACGACCCGGATGGCGGTGGACGTGGCCGGGGAAGCTCTCCTCCCGGTTGTAGACCATCTTGACCGGGCGCCCGGTGCGAAGGGCCATTAGGCAGACATGGATGTGCAGCGACATGTCCTCCCGGGCGCCGAAGGCCCCACCGATCCCGGTCGGGTGCTGGCGGACCTGGTCGGGCTCCAGGTTCAGGCTGCGCCAGATCTGGTCGTGATCCTCGTGGGTCCACTGACTGGTCACCCACAGATCCACGCCGCCCTCGCCGTCGGGGATGGCCAGCCCGGCTTCGGTCCCGAGTGGAGCCTGATCTTGCATGCCGACCTCGTAATAGCCCTCAACCACCACTTCGCCACTGGCTTCGGGATCGCCGCGCCGGACGGGGGCATGTCGGAAGACCTCTTCTCTCGCCAGTGCCTCCTCCATGTCCACCAGCGGCTCCAGCTCCTCCCACTCAACCTCGATGGCCGCCACCGCCACCCGGGCCGTCTCGGGGTCATCGGCGGCGACAACTGCCACCGGCTCACCCCAGAAACGGGCCTCGCCGTCGACGAACACCGGTTGGTCGGCTGTGATCTGGCCGAAGGTTTTGCGGCCGGGCACATCTCCCTGCGTCAGGACCGCATGAACTCCGGGTATGGCAAGGGCCGCCGTGGTGTCGAGGCGAACCAGGCGCGCGCTCGCAAACGGACTTCGCAGGGTCGCTCCCCACAGCATTCCCTCGGCGGTGAGATCGGACGCATAAGCGAAGTTGCCGGTGACTTTGGGGATGCCGTCGGGACGCTTGACCGACTCCCCGATGCCGCCCCGGATCCTGGTCTCGGTATCCGTCGTCATCGTCCGGCCAGTTCCTCGAGCGAGCGAAGAATCCCGCCGTACCCGGTGCAGCGGCAGATGTTGCCAGACAACGCCTCCCGGATCTCGTCGGTCTCGGGGGCAGGATTGCCCTCAAACAGATGAGCGGCCGCTACCACGAAGCCGGGCGTGCAGAATCCGCATTGGACCCCTCCCCCGTCGACTAGCGCCTGCTGGACTGCGTGGAGCACTTCGCCGTCACCCAGACCTTCAACGGTTGTGACCTCGGCACCGTCGACGTCGGCGGCCAGCACCAGGCATGAGCACACAGCCTGGCCATCCATCACGACGGTACAAGAGCCGCACTCCCCCTGTTCGCAGGCGTTCTTCGATCCCGGCAGCTCCAGGCCATCGCGCAGAAGCGACAGCAGGCTCTGCGAGCCGCCGGCATCCACCGCCCGCTCCTCACCGTTGAGTTGAAACCGCACTTCCATCAGGCCAGACACCTTTCCAGCAGTCGCCGTGCGATCACTCCCGCTGCGTAGCGGCGATAGGACTCAGTAGATCTGTGGTCGGTGATGGGA
>JBPCTX010000126.1:0-9574 GCA_051011455.1 Acidimicrobiia bacterium
GTCGAGGAAGTCGTAGCTATACCAACCGGCCCGGCCACATCCCATCTGCACCAGCCAAGGCCACACCTGGTCGGGAGGGGCCTTGATCGTGATCGCCATCGTCGATTGGGCTCCCATGTCGGGAACCAGGTCGTCTCCGATGAGCGTGCTGGTGACTTCGGCGGGAGTCGCCCCCCAGTCGTGGAAGATGCGGTCGATGAGGGCGGCCGCGCCGTATGCGGCCAATCCGGGCCCGGCAATACGAAAAAGCGATTTCAACATGAGGTCCTCCGATCGCTACTCCCAGCCTGCCGGGGAGTCGGCCCTGCTGCCAGGGCCGGAGGTCATGACGTGAACGTCACGCCTTCGCCGCTCACTATCTCCCCGATGACCGACGCAGGCTGCCCCTGCCCGGCCAGTGCTTCAACCGCGACCGGTACCTGGGGGCGAGGCAGGATCACCGCGAATCCGATGCCCATGTTGAAGGTATGGAACATCTCTTGCCGGTCGATCCGGCCCTGGTCGCTGATCAACTCGAAAATGGGGGGCGGTTGCCAACGCGAGCGATCGATACTGGCGCCCAACCCGGCCGGAAGAGCCCTCGGCAAGTTGCCGGGCAGGCCTCCGCCGGTGACATGCACCAGTCCGCTCACCGCGACGTCGGCTACCAGCGCGCCGATCGCCGGGGCATACAGAACCGACGGCCCGAGCAAGACCTCGCCCAGGGTCGATCCCAGGGCGGGCCGTTGGTAGTCGGACTCGGAGAAGACCGACCGCACCAGGGAGAACCCGTTCGACCTCAGATTTGGGCTGGGAAGGCCGAGGACGGCGTCGCCGGCCGAAACCCGGTCCGGGCTGAGCATTCCGCCCCGCTCAACTACACCGAGGGCGGCGCCGGCCAGGTCGAACTGATCGGGACCCATTACTCCAGGGTGGACGGCCGTCTCACCACCCAGCAGAGCACAACCGGCCAGCCGGCACGCCATCGCCACCGACGCCACCAGCGCTCCGTCTCTGACCGGATCCAGGGCCCCCACCGCCAGGTAGTCGGTGAAGCCGAGCGGTGTCGCGGCCTGGGCCGCCAGATCGTCGACGCACATCGCCACCAGGTCCTGGCCGATGCCATCGAATCTCCCCAGGCTGCGGGCGATCTCGGCCTTGGTGCCGACTCCATCGGTTGTCATCATCAGGACCGGCTCTTCGTAGCCGGATGGAATAGTGATCCCGGCCGCGAAATCACCGAAGCGGCCGACCACGTTGTCGCCCCAGGTGGCGGTTACCCGGTCGGCGATTGACTCGGTGAATCGATCGGAGGCCGCCACATCAACCCCGGCTTCCGAGTACGAGCTCACGGCTGTTCCAACACGAACTTGTCATCGCCGATCGGTGTCGGGTAGTCACCAGACAGGCAGGCAGTGCAGAAGGACTGGTTGGCGTTTGGCAAGGAGGCCTCGAGACCGTCCAGCGTCAGGTAGCCGAGGGAGTCGACGGCCAGGAACTCGGCGATGTCGGTTTCAGAGCGATGAGCGGCCAGCAGTGAAGAGCGGTCGGAGGTATCCATGCCGTAGAAACACGGCCAGCGGTAGGGGGGTGAAGAGATCCGAAGATGAACTTCACCGGCGCCGGCCGCCCGCACCAGCTCAACCAGCTGGCGGGTGGTGGAACCCCGCACCACCGAGTCGTCCACCAGGATGATGCGCTGGCCTTCCAGCACGTCCCTGATTGGATTGAGCTTGAGCCTGATGCCGCGGTCGCGCAGCATCTGCTCGGGCTCGATGAAGGTCCGTCCGACATATCGATTCTTGACCAGGCCATGCTCGTAGGGGATGCCCGACTCCCACGAGTAGCCCTGGGCGGCCGGGATCCCGGACTCCGGGACCGGTACCACCACGTCGGCGTCGACCGGGGCCTCCTGGGCCAACCGGCGCCCCATCGCTACCCGGGCCGCCTGCACGTTCTGGCCTGCCAGGACGCTGTCGGGGCGGGCGAAGTAGACGTATTCGAAAACGCAAAGCCGGGATGGTTCCGCCGGCAGCGGGAATGAGGACGTCACCCCGTCGGCGTCCAGCACCACCATCTCACCGGGCTCAACGTCCCGCTCAAACGTGGCCCCAACCAGGTCGAGGGCGGCAGTCTCTGAGGCGACCACCCAGCCGTCATCCCCGATGCGGCCCAGCGACAGAGGGCGGAAACCATGTGGATCCCTGACGGCCACTACCGAGCTGTCGTCCATCACCACCAATGTGTAGGCGCCTTCGAAGTCGGCTACGACCGCGGCGATGGCCTCGGAGAGCGGGATCTCTGAATCCTTCTGGATCTGCTCGGCGATGGCGCTGGTCATCAGCTCCGAGTCGGTGGTACCTCCGGCGCCGAGCCTGATGGCGAGGTCAGACGTGTTGGTGAGGTTGCCGTTGTGGCCCAGTGCCACGTTGCGGGCCCCGACCGCCCGGAAGGCCGGCTGGGCGTTCTCCCAGGTGCTGGAGCCGGTGGTGGAGTAGCGGGTGTGGCCGATCCCGAGGTCGCCCTGCAATCCGGCCAGCGTGTTCTCGTCGAACACGGATGACAGCAGGCCCATGTTCTTGTAGGCGGTCATCCGGTGCCCGTCCGACACGGCAATGCCGGCGCTCTCCTGCCCACGATGCTGCAGGGCAAATAGGCCAAAGTAGATCAGGTTGGCGATGTGGGTGCCGGGCACGTAGGCCCCGAAGACGCCGCAGGCCTCGCCGGGCTTCTCCGGGAGACGGCTACTCATGGACGGCTCCATGCATCCGGTCGCTGATAGACCCGGACCAGACTGCCCGCAGCTTGTCCAGGGGGATGTCCTCGATGGCTGGATTGGTGAACGCGAGCGTGGCTCCTCCCGTCAGGCCCACGGTCCGAACGCTGCAACCCACCTCGGCCGCGAGCTGCTCGACTTCCGCTTGCTGGTGCGGGGACACTGCGCATAGAAAGCGATGCGGGTCCTCGCCGAACGCCTCGGGGGTGGAGTCCAGTTCGATCGTCGCTCCGATATCGGCATCGATGAGCAACTCGGCCAACGCAACCAGCGTTCCGCCCTGCGAGACGTCGTGCAACACCGCCCCCGGGACAACGTGGGACAGGCGGATCGCCAGCTCGATTACGCGGCTTCCGGCCTCGGCGTCGACGCGGCTGGGCCTGCCTCCGAGTGTTCCCAGGATGGTCTTCTGGTAGGCGGTGCCCGCCAGATTGGATGACTGGTCAGGGCCAATTTGCATGATCGCCATGCGTTCGACGAGTGGGGCAGGCCGGGCCGGGATCGGCTCGGCCAGTCCGAGCAGGCCGACGACCGGAGTGGGGAAGATGTCCTGTCCGTCTGTTTCGTTGTAGAACGAGACATTGCCGCCGACGATGGGAACTCCGAGCGCTTCGCAGGCGGCGCCGAGGCCGGCCAGTGTCTCGGTGAATTGCCACATGACCTCCGGCTTCTCGGGACTCCCGAAGTTGAGGTTGTCGACCACTGCCAGGGGCCGAGCGCCCAGGACCGCCACGTTGAGCGCGGCCTCAAAGACCAGCCGCTCAGCGCCCCGGCGCGGGTCCAGTTGACACAAGCGTCCGTTGCCGTCTGAGGACACCGCCAGCCCCTTGTCCGTCCCACGCACCCGGAGCAGAGAACCGTCCCGGCCCGGGCCGTGCACGGTGTTGAGGAAGAGCATGTGGTCGAATTGCTCATAGATCCAGGACCGGTCACCCAGACCGGGGTCATCAAGAAGTCCGAGCAGGGCGGTGTCAAGGGGAGTGGTGTTGGCGGGATCGCGCCGGCTCCACACTTCGTCGATCGCCCGGGGCCGGGCAATGGGTCGGCGCAGGATGGGGGCTTCGTCGGTCAGGGAGGCAGCCGGGACATCGACGACCCGGGTTCCGTTGTGGTACACCCGCAGGCGGTCCCCGCTCTCGACCTTGCCCACGACGGAGGCATCGATCTCCCACTTGGCCGCCACTGCCAGCACTTCGTCCACCTGGTCGGGGGACACGAACGCCATCATCCGCTCCTGGGACTCCGACATCAGGAGCTCAGGGGCGGTCATGTCGGCTTCACGCAAATGGACCGCGTCCAGGTCCAGTTCCATGCCGACTCCGGCCCGGGCGGCCGGTTCACTGGCAGCGCAGGTCAGCCCGGCTGCCCCCAGGTCCTGCACTCCCACCACCAGTCCCCGCTGGTAGAGGTCGAGGCAGGCTTCGATGAGCTTCTTCTCCTCAAACGGGTCGCCTACTTGAACAGAAGGCCGCTTGGCGCCGGCCGCCTCATCGAATCCCGCCGAGGCGAGGACCGACGCGCCGCCGATGCCGTCCCGGCCGGTCGAGGCCCCGAGTAGCACCGCGATCGTCCCGTGGGTGCCGGCGGTACCCAAAACGAGTTGATCGTGCTCCATGATCCCCAGGCACATAACGTTGACAAGGGGGTTGCCTGAGTAGACGGGGTCGAACTCGACCTCTCCGCCCAGCGTGGGCACGCCGACGGCATTGCCATAGCCTGCGATCCCTGCCACCACGCCGTTGAACAAGTACCGGTTGTGAGAGTCGGACAAATCGCCGAACCGGATCTGATTCCACAAGCCGACCGGACGGGCGCCCATGGTGAAGATGTCTCGAAGAATTCCCCCGACTCCGGTGGCGGCCCCCTGGTAGGGCTCAACAAACGAAGGGTGGTTGTGGCTCTCGATGCGGATGGCAGCCAGCCAGCCGTCGCCGAGGTCGACCACTCCGGCGTTCTCGCCGGGACCCACCACTACCCAGGGTGCGTCGGTTGGTAGCCCGCCCAGATGAGCCCGGGAGCTCTTGTAGGAGCAATGCTCCGACCACATCACCGAGTACATAGCCAGCTCGGAGCCCTCGGGGGGTCTCCCCAGAATCTCGTGAACTGAAGCGAATTCGTCGTCGGTCATCCCGAGTTGGCGATGGAGGGTGTCAGCCACCGGCCACTCCAGCGGGGACCGCTTCCACTGCGGCCACAAACGACTCGAGCAGTATCAGACCATCGGTTGACACCATGAACTCCTCGATGGCACGCTCTGGATGGGGCATCAGGCCGGCCACGTTGCCGGCGGCGTTGGTGATGCCGGCAATCGAGTTGGCAGAGCCATTCGGATTGGCGGCGTCGCTCGGTGAGCCGTCCCGATCGGCGTATCTCAGGACAACTTCGGGAGCGGTGCTCCCGGCCACGTAATTGCCCTCGTAGGAGTTGAGCGGGATGGTGAGAACCTGGCCAACGGTGGCAGCCCCGGTCAGGATCGAGTCGGTCGACTCCACCCTCAACTGGACCGGGCGGCAAATGAACTTGAGATCACGGTTGGCGATCAGTGCCCCGGGCAGCAACCCGGCTTCGCACAGAATCTGAAACCCGTTGCAGATCCCGAGCACCGGCCGACCCTCGGCAGCCAGTTTCTCGACCGCCGCCATGATGGGAGAGAACCGGGCAATGGCTCCCGTCCGCAAGTAATCACCGTGAGCAAACCCGCCTGGCAGCACCACGGCGTCGAGACCGTCGAGTGATGTCTCCCGATGCCAAACCGGCACGCTGGCGATCCCCAGAGCGTCGAGGGCGTATGCCACATCCTGCTCGCAGTTGGTACCCGGGAAGGTGACGATGCCGACGGTCAATCGAGAATCTCGATCTCGTAGTCCTCCATCACCGGGTTGGCGAGCATCTTCTCGCATATCTCCCGCACCGCCGATCGCACGTGTTCCTGGTCGCGGCCCGGCAAGGACAGTTCGACCGTCCGATTGACCCGGACGCCGTTGACGTCTCCATAGCCAAGGTCGACCAGGGCCCGCTGGATCGTGGCTCCTTCAGGATCGGCGATTTCACTGCGGCGTGTGATGGTGACGACGGCTCTCATGGCGGGCCGTCCGGGAATCGTTCCCCGGTGATTCTCTCGTATGCGTCGATGTAGAGCGCGGCGGTCCCGTCCCGCACCTCGTCCGGCATGGCCGGAGCGGGCGGAGTGTGGTCCCAGCCGGTTGAGTCCAGCCAGTCCCGCACATATTGCTTGTCGAAGGATGGCATCACCTGCCCCGGTCGGTAGGCGTCGGCGGGCCAGTAGCGGCTGGAGTCGGGAGTGAGCACCTCGTCGATCAGTAGCAACTCGCCGTCGGACCAGCCGAACTCGAATTTGGTGTCGGCCAGCAGGACGCCCCGCCCGGCAGCCTCTTGTGTTGCCTTCTGGTAGATGTCGATGGACAGAGTCCGCAGTCTCTCGTATAGCTCCGTCCCGACGAGAGAGCGCGCCTGCGCCTCGGTCAGGTTCTCGTCGTGTCCTTCCTCGGCCTTGGTGGCGGGTGTGAAGATCGGCTCAGCCAGCTTCTCTCCCTGCTTGAGGCCGGGCGCTAGATGCTCGGTGGTTGGGCCGCCGCCGGCTTCGTACTCTCGCCAGCTACTGCCGTACAGATAGCCCCGGACCACGCATTCCATGGGGATGACGTCGGCCCGGCGCACGATCATCGCCCGTCCATCCAGGACGAGCCGCTCTGCCGACGAGAGACCGAGGCCGTCGAGGTCGGTAGTGAGGTAGTGGTTGGGGGTGTTGAGGAACTCGAACCAGTGCAGCGACAACCCGGTCAGAACCCGCCCTTTGTTGGGTATCGCGTCGGGAAGGATGACGTCGTAGGCGGAGATCCGGTCGGTAGCGACGAACAGCAAACGCTGCTCGTCGATCTCATAGATCTCACGAACTTTGCCCGATGCCAGGTGTGTCAGCGCCAACACGCGCGCGAGTGTAGGCCCGCAATCGGCAGTCTCTGTCTATCCCCGGTGCACCTCGCGAAAAGTGTCCTCTGCGAGCTGCTCCCGGTAGGCGACGAGTTGTTTGGCGAGGCTCTCGTCGCTCATTGCCAGGATGGCGACCGCCAGCAAAGCGGCGTTGGTCGATCCATCCACCGCCACGGTGGCGACTGGCACACCCGTTGGCATCTGGACGGTGGCCAGCAGGGCGTCTAGCCCATCAAGCGAAGCGCTCAGGGGGACGCCGATGACCGGCAAGGTTGTGCGGCCGGCCATCACTCCGGCCAGGTGGGCAGCTTTTCCGGCTCCGGCGATGATGATCCCGACACCATCGGCGGGAGCCTGGTCGGCGTAGGAGAGGGCCTGGTCCAGGGTTTTGTGAGCGGACACCACCAGCACGTCATGTGGTACCCCGAAGCGTTCAAGAGTTTCGGCGGCCTTGCCCATTACCGGCATGTCCTTCTCCGAGCCCATGAGGATTGCGACCTTCTTCATGCCTTGCCTTTCATTGTGCGATGTCGGTTCGGTATTGCTTGCCTGCAAACTGAATCCCGGCTGCCCTCTCGTAGGCGCGGCTCCGCGCGACCGCCGGGTTGGGGCCGAGGCCGACGACGCTCACTACTCGCCCACCGGCCGTCAGAATCTGTCCGTCGCTGGCAGCGGTGCCGGCATGGAAGACCACGGTCTGATCGCCGTCCTTGTCAAGCCCGGCAATGGCATCGCCTGAGACGGGCGCTTCCGGGTAGCCCTTGGCCGCCAGCACCACGTTGACCGCCGAGCGGTCCGACCATTCGATCTCGTGGCCGGAGACCGACCCATCCACGCAAGCGGCGATGGTTGCCAGCAGGTCGGACTCCATGGTCGGGAGGAGGGCCTGTGTCTCGGGGTCGCCGAGGCGGCAGTTGAACTCCAGAACCTTCGGTCCGTCGGAGGTGAGGATCAGCCCGGCGTAGATGAAGCCGACGTAAGGGATGCCGTCTCCGGCCAGGGTGGCGAGCACCGGCTTGATCATCCTCTCGACTACGTCGGTGACGAAGGCATCGTCGTATCCGGTGACCGGAGTGAAGGAGCCCATGCCGCCTGTGTTGGGACCGCGGTCGCCGTCCAGGAGACGCTTGTAATCGCGGGCCGGACGCAGGCCGATCACATCGGTACCGTCGGACAAACCGAACACAGAGATCTCGTCACCGTCGAGGTACTCCTCGATAACCACCAGGTCGCCAGCGCTCCCGAATCGACCGGAAAAGCAACCGGTCACCCAGTCGCGAGCCTCGGCAATGTCGGCCGACACCAACACTCCCTTGCCTGCCGCCAATCCGTCGGCCTTGACGACAAAAGGTGCCTCCTGGTCCTGCAGGTGGGCGAGGGCTGCAGTCGGCTCGGTGAATGTGCGAGACCCGCCGGTGGGGACGCCGGCCCGTTTCATGATCTCCTTGGCGAAAGTCTTGGACGTTTCGAGGCGGGCCGCGGCTTGCACCGGTCCGAAAACCGGTATCCCAGTGGACGCCAGGCCGTCGGCAACTCCGGCCGCCAGTGGCGCCTCCGGGCCGACGATGACCAGGTCGATCGATTCGCGTGTGGCTGCTTCGATCACCGCGGCCGGATCGGCCGGGTCGATGGGAATGCTTGGGCCCAGCCCGGCCAGGCCGGGATTGCCGGGAGCGGTGACCAGACGCCCGAGCAGTGAACTCTGCGCCAGCTTCCACCCGATGGCGTGCTCGCGCCCGCCTCCGCCCAACAGAAGTACGTTCACGAGGCGAGCCTACCGCTGCCCCCATTAGCCTCGATCCGGTGACGCACCGCATCGTTCCCGCCGGGCCGGACAACCTCGCCGATCTGGAGGACCTATTCGGGTCCAAAGACGCCGGGTCCATCAATCGGAAGTCACTGTGACTCGCACACTGGGGGTGGATGTCGGCGGGACCTTCACCGACGTGGCGGGGTGGGACGGCAAGGCACTGACGACCGCCAAGGTGCCGACCACGCCTTCCGACCAGAGCGCGGGAGTGGTCGCCGGGGCCGCCCGGGTGGCCGATGGGGCCGACCGGTTCTTGCACGGGACCACGGTTGCGACCAATGCCCTTCTCGAAGGCAAGGGCGCGGTCACCGCGCTGATTGCCAGCTCAGGCTTCGAGGACGTGCTGGAGATCGCCCGCCAGAACCGTCCCTCGCTATACGACCCGTGGTCGGAGCGAGCGCAACCATTGGTGCCGCGCCATCTCCGGTTGTCGGAGGAGTCCGTCGCCGGCGGGCTGCCTCCCGAGGTCGAGTCGGTTGCAGTCTCCCTCCTTTACTCGTATCGCTCTCCGGAGAGAGAAGACGAGATTGCCGAATTGCTCCGGGACCGGTACCCGGATGTCCCAGTCTCGATTTCGAGTCGCGTTTCGCCGGAGTTTCGTGAGTACGAGCGGGCCTCGACGACGGTGCTCAACGCCTACGTTCGCCCGGTAATGGCCCGGTATCTTTCCCGCCTGGCCGGGGCCGCCAGGTCGGCCGGCCTGCCGGAGGAGGTGCTGGTCATGCGGTCCTCCGGCGGACTGATTGCCGCCGGAGAGGCGGTTGCCTTTCCCTCTACCGCCTTGCTGTCGGGTCCGGCCGGGGGAGTGGTAGCTGCAACCGAATTGGGCCGTGCCCTGGGGCGGTCTCATCTCATCTCGTTCGACATGGGCGGCACCTCGACCGACGTGTGCCGGATCGATGACTTGCAGCCGGAGCTGTCCTTCGAACGCGAGATCGGCGGATACCCTTGCCGACTTCCCTCCGTCGCCATCCACACTGTGGGAGCAGGTGGCGGCAGCATCGGCTGGATTGATTCCGGGGGCGCCTTGCGGGTCGGGCCCCGCAGCGCCGGTGCGC
>JBPCTX010000127.1:0-2562 GCA_051011455.1 Acidimicrobiia bacterium
TCCCGGATCCGGATCTGTCCCTCGAAGAGGGCGGCATCGCCATCTGGTCCGGCCACCGCGACAAGTACCACCAGCGGGTGCTGACCGCCGTGGCGGAGCGATTCTCCATTCCGATGGATCGCCCGATCGGCAAGCTCACCAAGCAGCAACGGCAAATCCTCATGTACGGATCGGGCGAAGAGCCCATCGACGTGTCCTACGTGAACCGATGGGGCCGCAAGCGCCGCTACATGACCACCTTCGAAGGTGCGTTCCCGTTCAGCAACCGCCGCTATCAGGACACCGACTCCGACGCCGCCCGTGCCTACTACCAGCAGTACATGCGGGAGGTCCCATGCGACGCCTGCCAGGGGGCGCGGCTCAATCCGTTCTCCCGGGCCGTCACGGTGGGGGATATGACGTTGTCGGACCTCAGCGACCTGTCGCTGGGGAGGGCTGCCGACGCCATCGGCGGACTCCGGCTGTCGGACCGCGACGCCAAGATCGCCGACCTGGTGCTGAGGGAGATCACGGCCCGCCTGAAGTTCCTGCTCGACGTCGGCCTCGACTATCTCACGCTGTCGCGGACTGCGGCCACCCTGGCCGGTGGCGAGGCCCAGCGAATCAGGCTGGCCACCCAGATCGGCTCGGGGCTGGTCGGCGTCCTGTACATCCTCGATGAGCCGTCGATCGGTCTGCATCAACGAGACAATCAGAGGCTGATCGAGACGCTGCTGCGCCTGCGCGATCTGGGTAACACGGTGATCGTGGTCGAACACGATGAGGACACCATCCGCGTGGCCGATCACATCGTCGACATCGGGCCCGGGGCCGGCGAGCACGGCGGCAGGATTGTCGCCGAAGGGGCGCTGGAGGTGATTCTGAAAGAGCCGCACTCCATCACCGGTGATTACCTGGCCGGTCGCCGCACCATTCCTGTGCCGCAAGACCGCCGCCCGCTCGACGATCGGGTCATAACGGTGGTGGAGGCAACTCAGAACAACTTGCAGGGCGTGACCGCCCGGTTCCCCCTCAGCCGGTTCGTCGCGGTGACCGGCGTCTCCGGGAGTGGCAAGTCCTCACTGGTTCAGGACGTGCTGTCCAAGGGTCTGGCTGCCAGCCTCAACCGGGCCCGCGAGTTGCCCGGCCGCCACAAGCGGATCGAGGGCCTGGAAGAGGTCGACAAGATCATCAACATCGACCAGTCGCCGATCGGCCGGACCCCCCGCTCCAACCCCGCTACCTACACGGGTGTGTTCGATCGCATCCGAGAGCTGTTCGCCTCTACTCCCGACGCCAAAGTACGCGGCTACAAGCCGGGCCGCTTCAGCTTCAACGTCAAAGGCGGCCGATGTGAGGCCTGCAAGGGCGACGGGACGATCAAGATCGAGATGCACTTCCTGCCTGACGTGTACGTACCGTGCGAAGTGTGCAAGGGCAAGCGTTACAACCGGGACACCCTGCAGATTCTGTGGAAGGGCCACTCCATCGCCGACGTGCTCGACATGTCGATCGAGGAAGCCCTCGGCTTCTTTGAGAATCAGCCCCGGATCGCCCGGATCTTGCAGACCATTTACGACGTCGGCCTCGGCTACGTGCGGCTGGGCCAACCGGCCACCACCCTGTCGGGGGGAGAGGCCCAGCGAGTCAAGCTGTCGTCGGAGCTGGGGAAACGAGCGACCGGGCGGACCGTGTATGTGCTCGACGAGCCCACCACCGGCTTGCATTTCGAAGACGTCCGCAAATTGCTGACCGTGCTGCAGCGCCTGGTCGACAGTGGCAACACGGTCATCGTCATCGAGCACAATCTGGATGTCATCAAGACCGTCGACTGGCTGATTGATCTGGGCCCGGAAGGCGGAGACGAGGGAGGCCGCATCGTGGCGGAGGGAACACCCGAGCAGGTGGCCACCATCCCGGAGAGCTACACCGGCAAGTTCCTGCGGGACCTCTTGCTCGACAGGTAGACGGCACCGGCGACCGCAGCCAGGCTCCACAACGGTGCCAGCACCCGCAGCGTGTTGTTGCCAAACTCCCAAACGAACTCGCTGCTGATCAGCCCGACGCCGACCCAGGCCAGCAAGGTCCAGCGCAACAATCGTTCGGCGGTCGCGACGGCCAGCACCGCTCCGATCGCCACCAACATCGCGGCCAGTATTGCCATCACCATCTCTCCGGTCGAGACGTCACTCCACAGGCCGATCGCCTTGAAGAACCCGACGAAGGGGAAACTGAGGTTGCCGGCGGTGGAGGCACCGAACTGCCCGAAGACGTATGCCGTCCACAACGCCGCCGGTACCGCCGGAGCGACGGTTAGCCACCAGGCCCGCCGGCGAGCTTGCGGCCACAGCCAAACGCCGAGAGCGAGCGGGAACACGAAATAGTTCGTCTTTGTCAGCACGGCCAGGGCGAGAAAGGTCGCCGCCGGACGGTCGCGACCCTGGGCCGCCAGCACGACGCCGGTCAAGGCCAGACCGAGCGCCAGGGCATCTGGGAGAAGGAAACGGACCGCCAGCAGCAAGCCGACGTTCACCATCGCGATCTGGGCGATCGTCGTTTGGCCCCGAAAGTGGTGGTTGAGCA
>JBPCTX010000128.1:0-5056 GCA_051011455.1 Acidimicrobiia bacterium
AAGATGAACTGCACCGGGCGCTCCGGGTTGGTCATGATGGCCTGCAGGCGGGGGAGGTCCTGCAAGAGCAGAGTCGCTCGCTTGTAAGTGGCGAACCGCCTGGCGAAGCCGACGGTGAGGCGATCGGACTGGAGCATGCCGCGCACTTCCCGCAGTACGTCGGGGCTGGCGCCGTGGCGGCTGAACTCGGCTCGCAAGCGGCGCCGGACCTGGCGCGTCATGGCGTTCTTCTGAGCCTGATGGGCGTGCCACAGCTCGTCATCGGCTACGTCCCGGATCTTCTCCCATGGCTTGGTTGAGGTGAGCTGGCTGGGCCAGTCGGTGCCCATTGAGTCGGCAAAGACCCGGCTGATGGAGTGGCCGATCCAGGTGGGAACGTGGACTCCGTTTGTGACGGAGTCGGCAGGTCCCCCGATCAGATGGCTCCACTGCTCGGTGGCTACCTCGCCGTGACGTTTGCTGACGCCGTTGACGTATGAGGCAAAACGGATCGCCAATGCCCCCATGTCGAAGGCTCCATCATCGTGCTCGTTGGTGCGCCCCAGCTTGGCAACGGTGGCGGCATCGAGTTCGGGGAACAGATAGTCGGTGTAGCGAAGCACGCTGCCGAGGTCGAAGCGCTCGTTGCCGGCAGGCACCGGAGTGTGAAGGGTGAATAGCGTCTTGGCCCGCACCTGGCGTTGCGCCTCATCCAGGCCTGTCCCTTCCCGCAGGCGGCGGGTGGTGCGCTCGAGCACGCTGAAAGCGGCGTGGCCCTCGTTGACGTGCCAGGTGGCGGGCGTGATTTTGAGCTTGCGGAGCACCTTGACCGCCCCGACTCCCAGCACCAGTTCCTGGGCCAGCCGCATGTCGCGTCCACGCACATAAAGGTGATGAGTGATGGTTCGGTCGGCCGGGTCATTCTCGGGGACATCGGTGTCCAGCATGATGAGAGGGACTCTGCCCACTTGCAGCTTCCAGGCTGCGGCCATCACGCTCCGGCCCGGGAAGTCCAGCTCCACCTGCAGCTGTGATCCGCCCCGGCCCACAATCGGATGGATCGGCCGGCGTGATAGGTCGAGGGATGGGTAGTAGTGCTGCTGGCCGCCACCGGGATCGACTGCCTGACGGAAGTAGCCACGGCGAAACAGCACGCCGACTGCCACCATCGGGATTCCAAGGTCCGAAGCCGTCTTCAAATGATCGCCGGCCAGGATCCCCAGGCCCCCTGAGTAGAAGGGCAGCCGGGTCTGGAGGCCGTACTCGGTGCACAGATAGGCGACGGGCCCCGGTAGGGCGACACCCTGCTCGGAGAACCAGGTGTCGTCAGAAGCCATGTAGGCGTCAAAGCGTCGTACGACGTTGCTGTAGGAGTCGATGAATCGAGCGTCGGCGCTTAGGGACTCCCACGTCGCGGGCTCAACGCCCTGCAGAAAGGAGATCGGGTTTTGAACATCGTGCCAGCGCTGGGCGTCGATGCGCGACCACAACTCGCTGGCCTCATCGTCCCACGCCCACCACACATTGTTGGCGATGTCGTAGAGACGATCGAGCTCCTCCGGCAGCGCGATTCGGGCGCCGGGGGTCTCAGGAATCTCGACAATCATCAGCTCAACCTCGGTAGACGCAACCAGCGACTTTAGGCAGTGGCGGCCATTGAGACGAGTCGATATCTACAATCGACCGACCCCGGCCGGTAGGCCGGTAACCCGCCGCCCCCGTCAGGAGTCTGAAGCCCGTGACATACGCCATCCTCTTCCCCGGTCAGGGAATTCAGCATGTGGGCATGGGCGCCGACCTCTTCGAGAAGCATCCGGACCTTCTCGGGCCGGTTGCCGATGAGATTCTCGGGTGGTCGCTGCGCGATGTCTGCCTGAACGGACCGGAAGAAGAGCTGCTGAAGACCGACCATCTGCAACCTGCCCTTTACGCCCTCTCGTACGTGTTGTGGGACGAACTGGCACCGCTGGTGGTGGAGCCTCCGACGGCAGCCGCCGGCCACTCGCTCGGCGAATACACCGCGCTGGCGGCGGCCGGAGTGTTCGACTTCGCCACCGGACTCAAACTGGTAGCCGCTCGCGGCCGGGCCATGGCCGAAGCAGCCTCCCGTGAGCCGAGTGGGATGGCGGCCGTCCTGGGGATCGATGAGGAAGCGGCAGAGGAAGCCGCCACAGTCCGCCGGGCCGACGGCGGCAAGTTGTGGGTGGCCAACTTCAACGGCCCTGGGCAGGTGGTTCTGGCGGGTGGAGCCCACGATCTGGAGTGGCTGACCGCCCACGCTTCCGACTTTGGTGGCCGCAGGGTGATTCCCCTCAAGGTGGCCGGCGCCTTTCACTCACCGTTCATGGAGCAAGCGGTCGGTCCCCTCGCCGCCGCGCTCGAAGGCGTCGACTTCGCCGACCCGGCCTTTCCGGTGTGGACCAATCTCACCGCGGCCCCGACCGAAGATCACCGCGCTGCCCTCCTCCAACAGGTAGTGGCACCCGTCAGGTTCACTCAAACCCTGGCCGGGTTGGGGGAGTCGGGCATTCGCATGTTCTTGCACGTCGGGCCGGGGAATGTCACGGCCACCATGGCCAAGCGGACCGTCCCCGACTCGGAAGTCCACCACTTCAGCCATGTCGCCGACGTGGAAGAAGCGGCGGAGCGGATCGGTTCGCTCATACAATGAGTTCGGGGAGGACCTCTTGACCAATTCTTCAATCACCGGCTGGGGCAAGTGTTTGCCGCCCACGGTGCTCACTAATCACGATCTGGAAGCACTGGTCGACACCAACGACGACTGGATCACATCCCGCACGGGCATCAAGGAGCGCCGGATCAGCCACGTCGGCACCTCAGAATTGGCAACTCTGGCCGGAAAGCGGGCGCTGGCCGCAGCCGGGATCGAGGCCACCGACGTCGACCTGGTGAGCGTGGCCACCTGCACTCCTGACATGCTGATCCCCTCAGCGGCCTCTCTGGTTCAGGACGCTCTCGGCGCCACCAACGCCGGTGCGGTCGACCAGAACGCCGCCTGCTCTGGCTTCCTCTACGGCCTAATCACCGCCTGCGGAATGGTGCAGGCCGGAGTGATCGACACCGCCCTCGTGATCGGGGCTGAACGGCTCACCTACTTCATCGACTTCACCGATCGGGGAACGGCGGTTCTCTTCGGGGACGGGGCCGGGGCCGTGGTTGTGCAAGCCACCGACGAGCCGGGGGGGCTGCTTGGCTCGGAAATGGGCTCAGACGGATCGGTGGCCGACATTCTGTGGTCGCCCGGCAGCGGCACCGCTACCAACCGCGTCGAGTTGGAGAGTGACCACAAGCACATGGCTGTTTCCATGAACGGTCCTGAAGTCTTCAAGCGAGCCGTGAAAGCCATGGGTGACGCCTCGACCAAGGTGGTGGCCCAGGCCGGCTGGGGCCTTGACGATGTCGACATCCTGATTCCCCATCAAGCCAATACCCGCATCATCGATGCCACCGCCCGCCGCCTGCAGCTCGACTCGTCGAAAGTCTTCGTCAACATCGCCTCATACGGCAACACCTCTGCGGCCACCATCCCCATCGCTTTGACCGAGGCGTTGGAGATGGGCCGGGTCGAACCGGGAGCAAAGATCGTCTTCGCCGCCTTCGGTGGCGGGCTGAGCTGGGCTGCCGCCGCCTTCGAATTCGGATCCCGGGTGGAGCCGCTGGGCTTCAGCGATGACGAGTTGCCGCCCACCGACGGCGACGTCATGGCCCTCCTGGCCGAGAACTTCGCCTACTTCGGGGGCGGTCCGTCCCGATGACCTCCCGCGTCGCTCTAGTAACCGGTGCTTCCCGGGGCATCGGCCGGGCAGCCGCCGTCCGTTTGGCCGCCGACGGTCACCGGGTGGCCGTCAACTACCTGCGGTCGGCCGATGCGGCCGTCGATGTGGTTGAAGAGATTCAGGCGGCAAGCGGTGAGGCGGTGGCCATCGGTGCCGACGTCGGAACCGCCGAGGGCGTCACCTCGCTCTTCTCCGGTGTCGAGGACGCCTTTGGTCCGGTGGAGATCCTGGTCAACAACGCCGGTGCTGTGCGTGACAATCTCCTGTTGCGAATGAGCCCGGAGGATTGGGATGACGTCCTGGCGATCAACCTGCGCTCGGTCTACCTGTGCACCCGCACCGCATTGCGCGGCATGCTCAGGGCCAGATGGGGCAGAGTGATATCGATGACATCAGTGTCCGGGCTATATGGCAACGCCGGCCAGGCCAACTATGCCGCCGCTAAGGCCGGGATCGTTGGTTTCACCAAGTCGGTGGCCAAGGAAGTCGGATCGCGGGGGATCACCGCCAATGCCGTGGCGCCCGGGTTTATCGAAACCGATATGACAGATGGAATTGATGACGCCAACAAGGAGTTGGCGTTGGGGCAAATCAGCGTGGGGCGTTTCGGCACCCCGGACGAGATTTCCGCCGCGGTTGGCTATCTTGCCTCCGAGCAGGCGGCGTACATAACCGGACAGGTGCTGGTCGTCGACGGCGGCCTGGCAATCTAGGAGGAGAAACCTGTGGACCGTGCAGAGGTAGAAAAGAAACTGACCGGCCTTCTGGTCGATGAACTGGGAGTTGAAGCAGATCGCATCACCATGGAGGCGACTTTCGAGGAAGACCTCGAGATCGACTCGCTCGGTGTCGTCGAGTTGCTGATGGCTCTCGAGGACAACTTCGATGTGAAGATCCCGGACGAGGAAGCCGAGACCATCGGCAATGTCGGACAGGCAGTCGACCTGGTGATCTCCAAGCTCGAGGGCTGACGTGGAGGACCGGCGGGTAGTCGTCACCGGGCTCGGAACTGTCAATCCGATCGGCAGCGACGTCGACAGCTTCTGGAAGAACGCCCAGAGCGGCGTGTCCGGCGTGGGCCGGATCAGCGCGTTCGACGCTTCCGATCTCAAGGTCTCAATCGCGGCTGAAGTCGTGGACTTCGACGCCGAGGACTACCTGGAGCGCAAGGACGCCCGCCGCATGGATCGCTATGCCCAGTTCTTCTGGGCGGCCACCCAGCAGGCGATGACCGATAGTGGCCTCGACCTGGTTGGTGACGATGACTCGGCGGTCCGGGC
>JBPCTX010000129.1:0-10895 GCA_051011455.1 Acidimicrobiia bacterium
GGACACCCGGTTCGCCAAGGCGATGCACAACGCCATGTTCCACCACCGCTTGTTCAAGACGGCGATGCTGCGCCAACTGGACGGCCTTGATGTGATCTTTGCCAAGGGTGTGCCGAAGGCGACCACCAGGAAGGCACGCAAGCCGGCGGCCAAGAAGACCGCGGCCTGACAGGTCTCACCGACTGCAGGACTCAGAACCCTGGTCGGTGAATTCAGACCCGGCTACCGGAACGAACTGCCACTCGTACCCGGCCGGTTCGAGGTGAAGCTGTAGGACGCCGTGGGCAGTCCCGAAGACCTCCAGGTTTTCGGGGCTGCGCTCCTGCGAATAGGGGGAGGCCCCCCCGGTGCCCACCACGAACTGACGAATCCCGTCCGGGTCGGCGAGACCGTCCGCGTCCTGACGGGCCCAGCGCTGGTAGTTGTGGTCGTGCCCGTTCAGCACAACCTCGGCGCCGGCGTCATGGAGTGCCTCCCACAACGGAGCGACCACGCTGTTGCCCTGATGCCCGCCGGCATTCCAGAGCGGATGATGCCAGTAGGCGAGAACGCACTCCGCAGGATTGGCGGCCAGGTCGGCTACCAGCCAGTCGTACTGAGGCGAACCTTCGTCGCAGCCACCGACGTCGTTGCAGTTCGAGTTCAGAACCACCACGTGCCAGCCGCCCAGCTCGTAGCTGTACCAACCTTCCCGGGCCGTTCCCGCCCGGGTGCCGAAATAGGAGTAATAGCCCGCGCCGTGGGCCGTGTGATAGTCGTGATTGCCGGGGGACGGACGGGTGCGGTCGAGGTGCCGTCCCCAGGAGTGGTCGTAACAGTCGGCGTACTGTTCCTCGGTGCCGTCGGGATAGACGTTGTCTCCCGCCGTGAACACCGTCCCGGATAGCTCGTCCAAAAGCGAGGCGGTCGCCTCGTCTGTGTCCGACCTGCACAGCGCGATGTCGCCCGCTCCCACCAGGACCGCCTCATCGGCCGAGGGACTCGGACCAAGTGAGCCAACAACGGGAATCCAGTCGCCCCGTCCGAAGTCGATCTTCACATCCGAGTAGGGCTGCCCGTTCTCGAATGCCAGGTGGAAGCGATTGGCCGACGGGCGGTAGAGGCCGACAGAAGCGTCACCGTCAACGTCCCAATCGCCGGCTACCACGCGGTCGGAGCTGAGCCCGAAGTAGAAACGCTCCACCGTCTCAGGCACCTGGCCGTCGCGAGTGCTGTCGGTCAGATAGATACGGCCGGCCGGGAGGCGATGCAGGCCGATCGAATCCTGCCCGTCGCCGTCGAAGTCGCCCACAAACGGAATGTCGGTGTCCTCACCAAAGAAAAACTGGGAGCCGGCCGGCACCGTTCCGAGCTCATCAGCCAGGAAGAACTCCCCATCCCTCTGCACACCGAGGGTGTCGCAGCCATCGCCGTCCCAGTCCCCCGCCAGGGGCACGTCACCGGCCGCTCCGTAGAAGAAACGCTGCTCCGCCACTCCGAAGTCATTTGAGTTGCGCAGATAGACGAAGCCATTGGATTGCCGGAAGAGCGCCACAGTGTCCACGCCGTCGCAATCCCAGTCGCCCAGCAAGGGCGCATCACCGGGGACACCGAAGTAGAAGGACTCGACCGACCCGTCCGCGTATCGCAGGTGCCAGAGGCCGCGGTCGGAGTCGAAGAGCGCGACGTCGGACCCGGCCGCGACGGGAGCCGCCGCGGCCCGCAAGCCGCTCAGCATTGCGATGAAGGCCACGGTGGTAATCGCGACCAACACCACGCCGGCGACGGAGAAGGCCAGGTCCGGACGGGACCACCTGGCCCGGGCATCGTCCATTGAACGGCTATCGGGCGCAGATGCCCTCGCCTTGAGAATTGCGGCTGATGGTCACCCTCCGGGCGAGAATCTCACCCCTACCCGGTCGCGTTCTCAAATACGGTCTCGAGCAGATCGGTGATCGAACTGAGGTCGTCCCCGAAGCCCGTCGTGGTCACCGAGAGCCACAAGCTCCCATCAACAACGGTCGCCGACGATTGGAGTGAGCTCTCGGCGGCGAATCCATCGTCGCCGAAGGACAGAGATCCACACCCATCGCACGGATCGGGGCGGAAAAGATCGAAGTCACTGGCTACCTGGATCAGCAGGCTGTCTGAGCTCGCGTTCCGCCATCTGCATCCCATGATCGGCCCTGCCTCGGTGGGCTCACCTTCCACTTCTGCATCCCCGAAGTAGGCCACCAACACCGAGTCGCCTGCCAGGGTGCACGGATCTGGAGCATCGGAGCTACTCGTCACCGGGTCGTCAGTTCCGCCCGAGCCTGTCGGATCCGAATCTGAATCCGAATCGCCACCGCACCCGGCCATGAGCAATGCCACCACGAGCACGATCCCGATTCTCCGCATAGTGGCCTCCTCCGCCAGGTTGTCGACACTACACGCCGCTCGACCTGGCTCGCTGTGCGGAGAGTTCACGTCCGGCGCCCGGGAGCCACCGCGGTGAAGAGAGAGGCTTTACGGGGCGGCCCGCGGATAACGGGCAGAGCGCCGCTGTGAATCAGGAACTACTGGCGTCGCCTTTGCAGGCGCAGCAGGAGTGTCCACGGGAACCTGGGCGAGGATCTCGAGGCCGCGTTGGTTTCTCTCGTCTAGGGACAGTTGGTCCCAGGTGGCAACCTCGTCGAGCGTTCGATCCGCCCATGCGTCAACCATATTCAGAAGGCTCACGAAGAAGTCGATGGCGAGAGCTCGCACGTAGACCTGATCCTGCAGGGCACCCCGACCATCGAGGTACTCCTGTTTGACCTGGCCCCCGAACTCGAGCATCTGCTGGTTGTCGGCACGGACTTGCTCGAGGGCAGCGCGCACTTGCCCGGTCTCGGCAACCGGGGCAACGAATAGCCGCAGCATCCCTTCGAATTCCATGGCGAATGGCGTAGGCGGCGTGTCGAGCCACGCCCGAAGTTCGGCGAGTCCCTCCTCTGAGATCGAATAGACGGTTCGAGCGCGCCGGCCGACGAACTCCTTGCGGGTGTCGACCAGACCGGCCTTCGCCAGGTGCTTGACCTCCCGGTAGATGGCGCTCTCAGCACGGGGCCACACGTATCGGAAATAGCGAGCGCTCTGTCGAGCCAACTCGTAGGTCGACCAGGGACGCAGAGACAGCTGTGACAACAGGGCGAACGAGGTGGTGGTCAGGCGTCGGTGAGTTGACATACTCTAAATGATAGTATAATTTTACTCGCGTTCGGAGCAATTAGCAGGGGAGGAATCGTGGACAACACCGACCGCACCTTCGATACCGTGGTTGTCGGAGGCGGCCAGGCCGGACTGATCGTCGGCCACGCTCTTCAAGAACTGGGCGTCGACTTCACCATCCTCGACGCCAGCCCGCGCGTCGGCGACGCCTGGCGCAACCGCTGGGACTCACTGCGTCTCTTCACCCAAGCATTCATGAACGGACTTCCAGGCAAGGCCTTCCCCGGCCCCGCCAATGCGTTTGTCGGCAAGAACGAGGTGGCCGACTTCCTGGAGGAGTACGCCAGGGAGATGGAGCTCCCGGTTCGCTCCGGCGTTCGCGTCGAGCGCCTCGCGCAAGATGGTGAGCGCTTTCGCCTTGAGACGACCGCGGGCGCAATCGAGGGGCGCAATGTAATCGTCGCCATGGCCGACTATCAGAAGCCCTACGTGCCGGGGTTCGCCACCGAACTCGATCCGTCGATTCGTCAGATGCATACCGTCGACTACCGCAACCCGTCAAATCTCCCCGACGGCCCTGTCGTAGTCGTCGGCCTCGGCAACTCAGGCGCAGACATAGCACTCGACTTGGCCGGGTCTCGTGAAACCATCGTGGCCGGTCATGAGTCGGGAGCAGTCCCCTTCAAGATCGAAGGTGGCTTCGGCCGCAGCGTCGGCACCAGACTCGTTCGCTTCGCAATGGTGAGAGTCCTGAATACATCAACTCCGTTCGGCCGCAGAGCGCGACCCAAGATGCTCATCAAAGGCCCGCCGCTCGTTCGGGTGCGACCCAAAGAGCTCAAGAAGGCTGGAGTACGGCGGGTGGGCCGCATCGAGGGAGTGCAGGACGGCAAACCTTTGACCGCCGAGGGGGAGGCGCTGGACGTGGAGTCCGTCATCTGGTGTACCGGCTATCGCTCAGGGTTTGACTGGATCGACCTACCCATCTTCGACGACAAGGGCATACCCGACCACAACCGCGGCGTCGTCGACGAAGTACCCGGGCTCTACTTCGTTGGCCTGTTCTTCCTCCACGCCATGTGGTCCGAGACCATCACAGGCGTCCAACCCGACGTCGATTACATCATCCGCCATCTCGCCGAGCACCGGATCACCACGCAGCCGGCCTGAGGTCCAGCTTTCTTTGCTCGCCCGGGTCCGATGACGGATGCGATCGTGTGTTGTTCCAGCCAACGACGATCCCGGCGACCACAACAATCACGATGCCTACCCATCCCCGCGGACCCGGAATCTCGTCCAGTAGCAACCAGGCGGCGACCACGGCCGCGATCGGTTCTACGTACATGGTTGAGCTGAGAACGGTGACGGGAACCCGGTGCATCGTTCCCAGGTAGATGAGGCCGGATCCTCCGGTCAGGACTAACCCGAGAAAGAGAACCGGTCCCAGGTCACCGTTGATGTTGGGGACGGCGGAGATCGCCAACGGAAGCGTCACCAGTGAGGAAACGAGCCCCTGCCAGGCTCCGAAGCGGAGCGCTCCCAGATCGGCGGCACCCGGCTTGACGTTCAGGAGCATCGCCGCCAGCAAGACACCGGAGACCAGCGCCCAGATAACCCCTTCCAGGGTGGCGCCGTTCGACGGGTCGACGGCGATGACAGCTCCGATGAAGCCTGCGAACACCCCCGCTCCTGCGACGACCGAGAGCGGTTCGCCTAGGACCCGGGTGGCTGCTATCGACATGGCCGGGGCAGCCACATACACCAGCACCAGCGCCACCAACACCCGGGTGGTCTCGATCGCTTGAAAGAAGGTGAACCAGTGCAAGGGAAGCAGCAAGCCGGCCGTCACTACGAACCGGCGGCTGGTGGTGGGAATGCGAGTGCGGCCCAGAGCGATCAGGAGCAGGAATTGGAAGATGGTGGCCAGCCATATGCGGGTAGCAGCCAGTTGGCCGCTCGAGAGCTCGACCTCTCGCACAATCACCGGGATGATGCCCCACGAACTTGCCAGGGCAACTAGCACTAGTGGCGGCCAGAGGCGATCAAACACCGCGGAAGCCTATCTATTGACATCGCCCTCAAGCCGGGGGGTCGAAGTGCCGAAAATCATGGAAGGTTCGATCAACGACAGTCCATACTCCACTCGTGGAGTAATCCCTTCCTTGGACTCCTCCTCAGCTCGCTGATCGAACTAGAGGGGGCCCCGTCGCAAGACGGGGTCCTTTCGCGTAGCCGCCACTGGGCGCGATCGGCAGCGGCAACTAGCCTCGCTCCATGGCAATTGACGACCAGCGAGCCTTCTTCCAGGAGCACTGGCCCCAGCTGCGAGAAGCTCTAGAGCAGGGTGGGCCCACGGCGATGGTGGCCGCCATCCAGGATCGCCCCGATGATGAGGAGCGCACTGCTCTGTTTCGCTTCGCCCGCCAGGGAGTGATCATGGACGACTGGGAGGGAAAGAACCTCGACGCCTACGTCTCCATCGCCGACGCGGCGATCGATTGGCTGAGCGAACAGGCCGAGGCTTCGGAGCCGGCCGCCCGAGAGGAATTCCTGGGTGTACTGGCCGAGCTCACGTTCAACGTTGCCGCCGACATGGCCGACTGCTGGACCGGCGACGATGAGCCGCGTCGGCCAGACCACTTCGAGCGGGCCGCCGAGATCGCCGAGCAGTCGGTGGGGCTGCGCGATGAGCTCGACAAGCCGCACAGCTCCAAAGCTCTCGGCTGGTGGGCGCTCGGCTACCACCAACTCCGGCTCGACCACACCGACGCAGCGGTGGACAGTATGGAACGCTCACTGGAGCATGCCCGCCAGCAAGCTCGCGAGGACGGCCATCCCGATCAGATTGGTTTGCAGACCCCCTTTGCGGTCCTGATCGGCGCCGGCTACCTCGGCCTGGCTCGCATGGCCGACGACGAGCCTTCGGGACCCGACCTATATGCCGAGACCATGGCTGCTTTCCGGGCTCAACTGGCCGACAGCGAGCGAGCAGACGATGCCGGGTTCGGGATCGAACAGCTCGAGCGGGTGGAATCGTTCCTGTCGTGAGCGAGTTCCCGACTCCGGATATGGCTCTCACCCATCTCCTGGTGGTCAGTGACGTGGGAGAAGCCGTCACCTGGTACCGGGACGTGCTGGGAGCCGAACTGTTCCGCGAGTATGGAGGCACCTCGGCCGTCTTCAGTTTCAACGGTGCCTGGCTGCTACTGGTCACCGGAGGCGAGCCCACTCCAGACAAGCCGGACGTGACCTTTGGCGCTCCTCAGAGCACCGGCGAGGTGAATCACTCTTTCACGATCCGGGTGGAGGACTGCCGGGCCGCCTACGGCGTGTTGCGCGACCGGGGGGCTGAGTTCCTAACGCCTCCCTACGACTGGGGAGCCGAGATCCGGTGCTTCTTCCGCGATCCCGACGGACACCTATTCGAGATCAGCCAGGCTTCGTGAACGGATCGCTCGTGGAACGACAGGGTGCGCGGTAGCGTCGACTCATGGCCGACTCCGTGCGATACCGCATCTCCACCGTGCAATCGACAGTGACCCTGGTTGGAGAAACCTCGCTGCATCCGATCACCGTCAACGTCACGCCGGCCGGTTGGCTGGAGGCCACCGTCGTCGACGGTACATTCGAGCCCGACAGTGAAATCGCCGGTGCCGTCAAGATCGCCGTCATCGAGTTTCGCTCCGGCAACCCGCTGGTCGATCGGGAGACCCGGCGCCGGCTCAACGCCAAGCGCTACCCAACCATCAACGGAGAAGTAACCGGGGTGGTCGCCCTGGACGGGCCAAAGGCAACGGTGACGGGAAACGTCGTCTTCCTCGGACAAGAGGTGGAGTTGGAGGGCGACATCAGCATCGCCGACCACAGCGACGACTCTCTCAGACTGACCGGCAGCGGCCAGATGGATGTCCAGTGGTGGGGTCTGGAGCCGCCGACTCTGCTGGTGTTGAAGATGGAGCCCGTAGTAACGGTTTCGATCGACCTGGTCCTGGAACCGGTGGATCGCCTCTAGTCGCCGGCCGGGTCCATCACCTCGACCATCACTTCGCTCAACTCTTTGCGTTGCAGATCGGGCACAACGCAGTCCTCGGCTGGGTAACCGATCGGAAACATGCAGAACGGGCGTTCGTTCTCGGGTCTTCCCAGCAACTTGGTGAGGAATGCCATGGGACTCGGGGTGTGAGTCAGGGTGGCCAAGCCCATGCGGTGGAGGGCGGCAATGAACAGCCCGGCCGCGATGCCGGTGCTCTCCTTCACGTAGTAGTGATGACGCCGCTCCCCGTCCTCGGTCAGGCCGTAACGCTGCTCGAACAGCACCACCACCCACGGCACCGTTTCCAGAAACGGCTTGTGCCAGTCGGTGCCGAGTGGCTCGAGATCCTCTTGCCAGTGAGGCGGCAGGCGGCCGCCCTCGTAGTTGACACGCTCCTCTTCCTCGGCTGCCTGGCGGATCTGGCGCTTGATGTCGGGCGAGCCGGTGATCACGAATGTCCAGGGCTGCTTGTGGGCGCCGGAGGGAGCAGTTGAGGCGGTCTTGATGGCCAGCTCGATCAGCTCCCTGGGTACCGGATCGTCCGAGAAGAAACGGACACTCCGCCTGGCATCCATTTCTTCCAGGAATGAGGTTGCGCGCTGGTGCTGGGTGGCCGAATCCAGCCGCTCGGGTTGGTAGGGAATCATGGGAGCCGACATGCGTCCAAGTTACTGCGAAGGTCGGTCTGAGCGCCGTCCGGCGCTCAGATCCATGCCGGACTATGCCGGTGCGTCGATGTGGGCAAGGAGATTTCCGACCTGTTGTCGGTAGTGCTGGAGTGCGGTTCGACCCTTTTCGGTGATTCGGTACACCGTCCTGGGCCGGTTATCGACAAACATCTTCTCGACGGCGACATAGTCACCTGCCTGCAAGCGGGCCATGTGAGTGTTGACATTGCCGTGGGTGAGTCCGGTTTGCTGGGTGAGGTAAACGAAGTCGGCTTCCTCGACAACGTACAGGTTGGCCATGATGATCAGCCGGGCCGGCTCGTGAATGAGCCTGTCAATCTCGATCTGTGGCTGCTCTAGATGGGCGGCGGGTTCGCTCACGAAGCTTCGATGCGTGGACGACGGTCGAGGAACTGTCTCAGCAGCAGCCACCCAACCGTCATGATCACAGCCCCCGAGACAAGCAACGGCCACCCAAATCGCGTATCAACGGTCAGGGCTACGGCCCCGGTGGCGACCAGTGTTGCGGCATAGGCGGACAACCGTTTCGTATCGACGAAGAACCCCAGCGCGACGGCAATCAAGGCCAGCAGCCACGTGATCAGGCTGTCGGGACCGACCGGCCAGTCGATGTCTTCCGGTTGGAGTGACCCGAGGGGGCGGGCGATCAGCATGAACCCTGCAAAGAGGAATCCCGCCGTTGTGTAGATCCTTCGTTCTTGCCGGCGTCTGGGCTCTGTGAACCTGACGTACCCGGTCCGGGCCTCCACGAGGCGTCGCCGCCTTCTCATCACCGGCGAGATGGACACAGCAACCAGGGCGACCGCTCCTGACAGGTAGTCGGGGAAGAGAAGCCAGATGGCCCCGATCCAGGCCATGGAAACGCCAACGAAGATGTCTATGACACCGTCTGCGTACGTCGCGCCGTATCTTCGTTGCTCGAGTTCTCTCAGTTCTGGTGGGTTCGTCATCAGAATACTTCCTGCTAGAGACTACTCTCTACCACAAACCTACCACCCGTAGAAGGCGCTGTCTACCCCTCGAGGCCGTCGCTAGGCGATGTCGGGAACGGCGACGTCGGGGGTCAAGGCGCCGGCGGCAGCAACGATGAGCGGCCGCACGATGTCTCTTCGGGCGCCGTTGACGAGGTCGATGTTGTCGAGTGTCCCGGCAATAGCTCTGTACACGGGCTCGTGGTGAGCGTCCGCGGGAACCACACAAGCGAGGCGAGCCAGCGAAACCTGCTCCGAGGCGTCATCCCGGCTGAACGCTCGCACTATTGCCCCGTGCAGACTTGCGTGGACTCGCAGCAATCCCGGATCACCGCCAACAAAGTCATCACCCGGTGCCGGTCCAAGCTCTTCGCCCTCCTCACCGTCCAGCAGACGCAAGAGGGTCCCTCCGAACAATGCTCGAAGCTGAGACGAGTTGTATCGAGCCGACGCCGCCACCCGCATCGTCAGAATGAATCCGAGCGCCGGATGACCATAAGGAGTGTCGGAGGCATAAAGGATCCGACCGGGAGGAACCCAGGCAAACAGGGCAAGCAGATCGGTCACATCCCACCACGAAGTGTCGAAATAGAGGCCCGGATGGTCGGCCACGGCCGGACCGAGCCAAGAGAGATCGCTGATGGCAGCATGCGCCAGCACTACCCGGAGCCCGTCGACGGCATCGCACAAACGCACCGCATCCTCTCCCAGGGACGGGATGCCCCTCCCGGCATGCACGAGCATCGGGACTCCCCTCTCGGCCGCCAACTCCGCAACCCGCCGCACCGTCGGATTGCTCAACTCGAACTGCTCAGCCCGCGGGTGCAACTTGATTCCCCGGTGCCCAGCCTCCAGGCATCGCTCTACCTCAGCAAGCGCAGCCGTTCCGAGTCGCGGGTCAACTCGGAGGTAGGGGACGAGACGACCGGAGCTCTGATTGGCCTCGGCCAGGACTCTGTCATTCGGGTCCGGATACCCGTCCGGATCCCGGTTGGTGACCACAGCCGCGCCGGCTTGACCTGCCTCGTCGAGCTTTGCCAGCAGGCGGTCGGCAGTCCCTCGCACGCCGTCGGGGTCGTTCTGACCGGTGTGGGTATGGGCGTCCCAAACTGCGGCGTCCACCGGCAAGTACTGCCTGGCGGCGTCCAGCCATTTCTCCATCAGGTTCATACAGCCAAGCTATCAGGCTCATCCATAGGAGCTCGATCGCGAAATGGCCCTCACCGACCCGTCGGGCGCGCCCGCTACTGTCCTGCGCATGAATGCATGGGACTCAATCACATCACGCAGGCAGGTCAGAGACTTCACGACGGAGCCAATCCCCGACGACGACCTGCGAAAGATCCTCGAAGCAGGCCGGCGGGCACCGTCGGCGGGCAACGGACAGCCGTGGGATTTTGTGGTCGTTCGCGACCAGGATCAACTCGAGCGACTGTCCGGGGTGTGGCGCGGTGCCGGTTGGGTCAAAGGCTCGGCAGTGACGATTGCCCTCGTCACGCCCGTCGACGGGGAGCGGGCCCTAATCAACCGCTTCGACCTCGGCCAGGTGGCGATGCAGATGATGATCGCGGCGACCGGCCTGGGTATCGCCAGCGGCCAGGCCTCCTGTGTTGACCAGGATCTAGCTCAGCAGGTGCTCGGGTTTCCCGACGGGAAGCAATGCAACCTGCTGATAGCTCTCGGCTACCCGGGCGACCGGCCGCTGCGGCCCATTCAGAAGCCGTCACGACGGGACTTCGACAACGTGGTCCACGTCGGAAACTGGTAGCCACGCCAGCTTGCCCTACCGACCTACGGCGGCCGGCGGCATGGCCCCAACGAACACGTCGACAGGATGGTCGAGGTCGCTGTGCTTGGAGGAAACCACATAGGGCTCCAGACCACTTTCCCGCATGGCATCCAGCCACGTGGCGCGCGGGAATAGCCCGAGCTCATGGATCTCCGTGAAGTTGGAGTCGGGGCGGCCGTCCTCCTGGAGGCGGTAGCTCAGTTCCATTAGGTAGGACGAGTCCGTCGGGTCGGGATCCCAGA
>JBPCTX010000130.1:0-2875 GCA_051011455.1 Acidimicrobiia bacterium
ACCTGCTGCACGGCAGCCCCGATATCACCGATACGGGCTCCCGCCTTGACGACGCTGATTCCGGCCAACATCGACTCCTCGGTCACCTGGATCAACTTGGCGACTTGATCGGGTACCTCGCCGATCGCGAAGGTGCGGGCCGCGTCCCCGTGGTAGCCCTCGTAGATCGCTCCCACATCAACCGATAGGACGTCACCGTTCTTGAGCCGGTAGCCGTCGGGGATGCCATGGACGATCACGTTGTTCGGAGAGGTGCAAATCGTGGCCGGATAGCCGTGGTAGCCGAGAAACGAGGGAGTGCAGTCGTTGTCCCGAATGATGGTGGCGGCGATCTCATCCAGTTCCACCATGCTGACGCCGACGTCGGCGGCTTGACGCAGCGCTGTAAGCACTTCAGCCACGGTCCGGCTG
Source organism: Acidimicrobiia bacterium (assembly GCA_051011455.1). Classification (GTDB taxonomy): domain Bacteria; phylum Actinomycetota; class Acidimicrobiia; order Spongiisociales; family SHLN01; genus SHLN01. The sequence continues at coordinate 412 of JBPCTX010000130.1, forward strand.
GCGGTTCGCATCCTGGCGAACCCGGCATCGTCCTTGATCGTGATCACCCGGCCAGCACCTCAACAATGCGCCCGAACACCTCAGGAATGGCGCCCAGACCGTCCACGGATGAGAGCCGTCGACGGGACTGGTAGTACTCCACCAACGGTGCCGTCTGCTCCTGGTAGACGGCCAGTCGGTTGCGGATGACTTCCTCGGTGTCATCAGTACGGCCCTGCTCCTCCCCGCGCAGCACCAGCCGTGAGATCAGCTCCTCGGCGTCCACTTCCAGCAAGACGGCCAGCTCGAGCACATCCTCACCGAAGGCATCGACCAGCGCTTTCGCCTGGGCCGGGTTGCGGGGGTAACCGTCGAGCAGGTATCCGCAGGCTGCATCGTCCTGGCCGAGCCTGTCGATCACCATGGCAGTGACCAGCTCATCGGGGACAAGATCCCCCGCTTCCATGAAGGCTCTGGCCTGGCGGCCGAGCTCAGTGTCGTTGGCAACGTTGGTACGCAACATGTCGCCCGTGGAGAGATGCGGAATCCCCAGCGCCCTGGCCAACCGGGCCGCCTGGGTCCCCTTTCCCGCTCCCGGCGGGCCCAGCATCAAGAGTCTTCGTCCCATCAGGTGGAGGTTAATGGGCTTTCCTGGCTGGCCATCGACCGGTAGCGTCTGCCGAAGCCTCGGAGATAGCGCCGGTAGGCTCGCCCCATGCAGCTCGCCCAACTCAACGTCGGCCGGCTCGTTGACGATCCAGACTCAGACACAGTTCAGGAATTCATGGATGCCCTGGCACCCATCAATCTCCTCGGTGAGTCAAGCCCTGGTTTCGTCTGGATGCTCAAAGATGACGATGGCCCAGGCGCCATCAGCCAGAGGTTCCCCGGCCGTGAGGACGACGACCGCTTCGTGGTGAACCTCACCGTCTGGACCGACGTCGAGTCTTTGCGTCACTTCGCCACCCGTTCCGGACACGGCATGTACCTGCGCCGACGACGCGAGTGGTTCGAGAAGGCGAACGAGCCGACGACTGTACTGTGGTGGGTCGATGACGGGCATGTGCCGGACCTCATCGAAGCCGGCGAACGACTCGCCCTCTTGCGACGGCACGGGCCGACTCCGGTGGCTTTCGACCTACAGACGACGTTCCCGGCCGACAGCTAAGAGCCAGCGGGCGGCGGGCGATAGGCATCCTCGGGGTTGCTGGGCAGATCGGTGCAGCCCAGGGCGTAGTCAACAATCTCGGTGAGCCTGGTCGGCATCCAGGGGGCATCGGCAAACGCTCCGCTGGCGTTTGTGGCGTCCAGCTTGGCCTGGAAGTCGACGCACACAGCGTTGTCGGCCGCCAGGGATGTCCGGTAGGCGGCCATTTCGGGGCTGTCGGACAGCTCATACCAGTCCGTGGCCGTTCCCGCCCGGGCGGCCAGGTCGGCGATTGGCAACTCACGGAAATAGAGCTCGTGTAGCTCTTCGAGTTGTTCCGGAGGATCGATGTCATGAGCCGCCTCCAGTGCCTCGTCCTGGATCTCGGCCAACTGCTCGAGAACGACATGTAGATCCTGCGGAGTGAAGTCGGTGAGCTGAGCGCCCTCTCCATCGAATCCGAAGTGCTCGCCCTGGCCTGCGATCAGGACTCCGCCCTCCGGGCTCTCGACCAGGACCTCATACCGGCTGATGCCCTGGGCGAAGATGGCGTCGACTGCATCGACATACTCGGTCATCGTCAACTCGCTCCCACCGCATCCGGACAAGGCCAGAGACGCCAGGAGCGCCACTCGAATCATTCCTCTGGCAGACATGAACACCTCGAAGAGAATCGTCCCACTGCAAGCGAACCAGCCGATAGGGCCGGTCGTCACAGGGGAAGGGCCGCTCGCCTCACCGAGCGTGCTTCGCTGACTGTGACCCTGGAAAGCTAGTGGCCTTCGTGGACCTCGACGATGTCGTCGGCTACCAACCCGTGAGCTTCACGGTGCACAGCCATGGCGGCCTCAGCATCGGGCGCCTCGACCAGGCAATACACGGCACCTTCCTCCTCGTTGAACCAGTAGCGCTTGTAATCGACGCCGTACTTCTCCTGTGTAGCCAGATCGGCCTGGTGTGCGCCGGCAACGGCCTCGGCCGTCAGACCGTCGACGTTCTTGTGAGTGTCCATGAATAAGGGCACGAATCCTCCTCCCCAGTGGATGGCCAACCATACCCCTGGCGCCCTCCCGGCGCATTGGAGCCAGACCGCGGTTGAGCCATCGGTAGCCTTGGGGGCCGGATCAATAGGGAGACACTTCATATGTCAGCTGAAGAGAACAAGGCGATCGTCCGCAGGTTCATGGAGGCATACAACAACAGGGAGTTGGAGATCTTCGACGAGTTGGTGGCCGACGAATACATCGACCACGTGTTCGAGGAGCGTGGTCGCGAGCACCTCAAGACCCTCTTCACGACCGCCTTCGAGGCCTTCCCCGACTGGTACGAGTCGATCGA
>JBPCTX010000131.1:0-5352 GCA_051011455.1 Acidimicrobiia bacterium
CGTAACGAGGGGGCTTCACTCTGAGGAGACGTTCCTATTCGCAATGCGCCTGGTGGGCGCCGGCCGGGCCTCGGCGGTGCGCGGCAACCAGGACGTGGCCTGGGCCGCGGAGCAACCCCGACTGGGCCGCTGGATCGAGGAAATGCCGCTGCAATTGCTGGTGGACGACGGCAGGCTGTTGATCGTCCATGCTGCAGTCAACGCCGCCCTGATAGGTCGCACCGACCCCGAGGCCGAACGTTGGGGCCTGCTGGGCAATCCCGGCCTCGACTCCGCCGGCAAGGAGTCCCGGCCGGACTGGCAGGCCGGCTACGACGGTGAGCCGTTTGTGGTGGCCGGCCACTCGGTGGTGGCCGAACCCCGGTTCAGGGACCAAGGTGGCGGCTCGGTGATCATCGACACCGGCGCCTCGCATGGGGCGCTGGCTCGCGACCGATTCACCGGCCAGCAGTTCACGGGATACCTGACGGCCTTGCGCTGGCCGGAGCGGAAGACGTTCTCGGTGCCGACCGACCCGAAAGACCTGACCGAGGAGCGCCGGCCCTCCTAGCGGGCGAGGTCGGCAGCCCGGGCTGCGATCAGCTTGACCAGATCACCCAGGCCGGCGAAACGCTCATCGCTGGTCTGACCCCGCTCCCAGCGGATGTAGATCTGGGCCAGGATCACCGCCACCCGGTAGAGGCCTAGTACGTGATAGAAGCCGATACCGGAGAGGTCGCGCCCGCTCAACCGGGCGTAGCGCTCGACGAGTTCCTCCCGGCTGGGGAACCCGACCCCGTCGTGTGGCATCGGCGAGAAGGCCCTGACTTCTTCGGGATCGTCGTCGTCCAGCCAGTAGGTGAGCAGGGTCCCGAGATCCGAGAGCGGATCGCCCAGAGTCGCCATATCCCAATCGAACACCGCCACCAGCTGCGAGGGATCGTCGGCAGCGAACATGGAGTTGTCGAGCTTGTAGTCATTGTGGATCAGGGATGGAGGCCCATCCGGCGGTAGGTTGTCCTGCAACCACTTGTGGGCAACCTCCATGGCGGAGACGTCCTCGGACTTGGCTCGCTCCCAGCGTCCGAACCAACCGGCTACCTGCCGCTCGATGAACCCGGCCGGCTTGCCGAGATCCTCTAATCCGAGCGCCCGGTAGTCGACTGCGTGGAGAGCCGCCAGGCCCTCGATCAGGGCCTCTCCCATCTGGCGAGGGGCTTCCGGCCGATCGGCATAGGCGGCCGGCATGCGGCGACGCACCACGAGGCCATAGCGCCGTTCCATGACGACGAAGGGGGCGCCGATGACCGACTCGTCGTCACAGAACAGATGAGCGCGGGGGGCGGGCGAATAGACGTCGGGCAGCCGCGACAGCACCCTGTGTTCCCGTTCCATGTCGTGAGAGCGGGGGGCAATCGGGCCGAGTGGCGGCCGCCTCAGCACGTAGACCTGATCCCCATAGTCGAGCTCGTACGTCAGGTTGGCCGCACCACCCCCGAACTGGCGGACCGTCAGCCCGGCGTCGGCGCCCGGCAAGCGATCCCTCAAAAACCGAGCAACCGCCTCCTCGTCGAACTCCTCGCCCGGACGGACGGAGATCGTCTCCGAGGTCGGTTCGGGTATCAAGGCCGGGCTCCGGCGACACAAAGCATGGATCAAGGCTAGAGGCGCAGCCCGGTAGCCTGCGCTCGTGGAATCGACTGAACGGACCAGAGTGCGACGCCTGCCCGAGCGAGGCGAGTATGACGAGGAGGCCATTCACGCCATCCTCGACGAAGCCCTCGTCTGCCATGTCGGGTTCGTGGCCGACGGTGGCCAGCCGGTGGTCATTCCCACCATCCACGCCCGCTCCGGCACCACGTTGTACCTGCACGGGTCTCCGGCCAGTCGAATGCTGCGCACCATCAAGCAAGGCGCTGAAGTGTGCGTCACGGTCACTTTGCTAGACGGCCTGGTGCTGGCCCGGTCGGTCTTCCACCACTCGATGAATTACCGCTCGGCGATGATCTACGGGCGACCGCGCGAGGTCACCGACCCGGACGAGAAGATGCACGCTCTGGAAAGGGTCACCGAGCAAGTCGCCCGTGGGCGGTGGGAAGATGCCCGCCATCCCAATGAGAAGGAGTTCAAGGGCACTTCCGTGGTCGCCCTCGAGATCGCCGAGGCTTCGGCCAAGGTACGCACCGGCCCGCCCGTCGATGACGACGAGGACTATGCCATGGGGATCTGGGCCGGGGTGGTCCCGGTGGCCACCGGCTTCGGCCCTCCGGTCGATGATCCGAAGCTGACCGACGGCATCGACCCGCCCGGCTATGTCACCGGGTACGAGCGCTAGGCACCGTGGGGTCCCTGTTCGACCATGACGCCGTCACGGCTGAGGCGCGAGCGGCCGACCCGGCCGGCCTGAGTCGCCTCTTCGGGACAGACGAGGGCCTGCTGCCGCTGTGGATCGCCGAGCCCTACCTCCCGCTGGCACCGGGGGTGGTGGCGGCCGTGCGCGAGCGGGCCGAGGCAGATTGGTACGGGTACGAGATCCGTCCCCGCCGCATCGTCGAGGCGTTCTGGGCCTGGGCGACCGAGCGCCACGGGTGGGCGCAGGACGGCCTGACGACATCGGTCAGTCCGAGTGTGGGCACCTCAATCGGTGTTCTGCTCGAACAGATAACCGCACCCGACAATGGGGTCATCCTCCAGCCCCCTGTCTTCACCGACTTCAAGCCGCTGATCGTGTCCGCCGGCCGGCGGCTGATCAAGAACCCGCTGAATCTGACGTCGACCGGCTACCGGATGGACCTCGAGGGCCTGGAGGCAGCCGCCGCCGACTCCCGGACAACGGCCCTCATACTGTGCAACCCGCACAACCCGGTCGGCCGGGTCTGGACCCGGGACGAGCTGGCGGCGGTGGCCGCCATCTGCCAACGCCAAGGGGTGTTCGTGATAGCCGACGAGATTCATGCCGACCTGGCGCTGGCAAACCACGCATTCACGCCCTTTGCAGCGGTCGCGGCCGAGAGCGGAGTGCGATGGGCAGCCACCCACGGACCGATCAAGACGTTCGGCCTGGCCGGAGTGTGCGACACCCTCCTCATCACCGACGACGAGGAAGCGGCCGACTTGTTCCGGGCCCGCAGCTCGCAACTCCACCTGACCCGCAACAACGTCTTCGCACTGACCGCCACCGAGGCCGCCTACACCACCGGAGGTCCCTGGGTCGACGACCTCATGGAATTGGCCGCCGCCAACTTCGCCCTGTTGGCCGACGATCTCCCGCCCGGGATCAAGCTGGTGGAACCGGAAGGGACCTATCTGGCCTGGCTCGACTTCCGGGATCTGGGCCTGGATGTGCCGTCCCTGGTCGCCTGGCTGACTGCGGCCGGACTCGCACTCAGCCCCGGACACTGGTTTGGCCGGGAGGGAGCCGGCTTCGCCCGCATGACGATCGCGGCGCCCACCTCTCAGATCGAGGATGCCATCGGCCGCCTGGCGGCAGCTGTAGGCCGCTAACCCGCCGCCACAATCTTGCTGACGACTCCGTCGAAGGTCAGCAGGTACAACTCACCGTGGCCGTCCTCTCCGAAGGAAGCCACACTGCCGTTGGCGCCGATCTCCCATTCACCCGAGATCGTTATCTCGCTGCCGTCGTACGCGAAACCGCGCAGGAACCGGGAGCACAGATCGCTGTACAGGTAGGTGCCGTGCAGGCCGTCGACCTCCCAGCCCCGGTACACGAACCCGCCGGTCACCGAGCAGCCACCCCCCGCTCCATGCGGATAGGCCACCACCGGCTGGACGTAGTTACTGGTATCGCAGTTGCTTGACGACGGGTAGCAGGCAAACCCCTCCTGGACGTTCCAGCCGAAGTTGCGGTTGGAGGCGTAGCGATCGACCACGTCGATCTCTTCCCAGGCATCCTGGCCGACATCCCCGATGTAGATGAGGCTGCCGTCCCAGTCGAAACGCCACGGATTGCGTAGGCCGATGGCCCAGACGTGGTCGGGGCCAGTCCCATCCACGTCCAGTCCGACAATGGCACCGAGTGGCGTATAGGCGTTCTGCCCGTTGCCAAACGGATCCCCACCGCCGCCACCGTCACCCAGGCCGACATGCAAGCGGCCATCGGGACCGAACTGGATCATGCCGCCGTTGTGGTTGGAAGAGGGCTGATTCACAGCCAGGACGGTTCGGACCTCGACCGGGCCGCCGGGACCATCGCGGTACTCGACGACCCTGGTGGCGCCGGTCGCGTTGGTGTAGTGGATGTACAGGAGCCGGTTGGATGAGTAACCGGGATGGAAGGCCAGGCCGAGCAAGCCCTGTTCATTGGCCCGGAACGGGTCCAGCTTGCCCGACACATCCAGGAACGGGCTGGGGGCCACGACGCCGTCTTCGACGATCTTGATCTTCCCTCCCTGCTCGACCACGAACAACCGATCGTCACCGGCCGGGGCGGTAGCGAACAACGGACGATCGAGCCCCGAGGCGTAAGGCTGCAGCGCCAGGCCGGGCAACGGAGGCGGTGGGCCGAGCACCCCGGCTACCGGCAGCCAGTCGAGCTCCCCAAAGACGCTCTTATCGTCGGCGACCTGGGCCGCGTTGTCGTTGACGAGGTGGAAGGCGGGAGACCGCCAGCCAAGCGTGTCGTCGCCATCTCCATCCCAGTCCCCCGCCAGCAACGTATGGCCGGTCCCTCCGCGCCAGAACGTCCCACCGTTGGCGGCTATCCCTCCGCTGGCGGGGAGCCCGGAGAGGTCCTGGGTGATGAAGACCCAATTGGCCTGATCACGGTGAACCGCCACGGTGTCCGTGCCGTCGCCGTTGAAGTCGCCGCTGAAAGGCTGGTCGCCGGCGCCGCCGAAGTAGAAGTCGAGGTCGGCAGCGACCGTACCGAGGGTATTGCCGAGGAAGAAGCGGCCGGCCCGGAAGACACCGAAGGTGTCACAGCCGTCGCCGTCCCAATCACCAGCAATCGGCACATCGCCCGGAACGCCGAAAAAGAAGGAGTTCTGGCCGACTCCGAAGTCGTTGCTGTTGCGCAGGTAAACGAAGCCGGTCGATTCCCGGTAGAGGGCCACCGTGTCGAGGCCGTCACAATCCCAGTCTCCCAACAGCGGGGTGTCGCCGGGCACTCCGAAATAGAACGAACTGACCCGACCGTCGCTGTACTGAAGATGCCAGCGGCCGGTGCCGGGGTCAAACAACGCAACCTGGTCCGGAGTGCCGGCAGCCGCCGGGGCGGGAGGCGACGGGACCACCAGCAGGGCGGCCAGGACGAACAAAACCAGCCAGCCGGACATGCGTCTCCTCATATCCGGGAGGGTAATGGTCGCCGATGCCTGTGTGGCCGAAAAGGAACTAGTCCCCGCTTCAACACCT
>JBPCTX010000132.1:0-4466 GCA_051011455.1 Acidimicrobiia bacterium
TGGAGCGGGTGACGGATGAGGACATCCGCATCCGGGCCACCACCGAACGGGGGATCCCCGTCCCGACCGCCCGGTTCAGGCCCCGCCCTCTGGCGGCCGGAGCCATCGGCTTCGGCCTGGCGATGACACTGCTAGGAGTGGTGTTGGTGGTGGACCGGTTGTTCGGGGCGGGCGTATCCGATGTCGGCAACGGTGGCGGGACGGGCGCGCTACCGGTCAGCGGCCAGGGCAGCCCCTGGCTTTTCATCCCAGTGGTATTCGGACTCGGGCTTCTGGCCACCGGAGTCATCTCGACGCGGCGCGACAAAGGCGACTTACGAGAACGAGGAGAGGAACTGATGCAGACCGTTGAAAAGGTCGAAGCGGTGCAGGCACCGTACGACCCCAACATGACGAAGATCAAGAAGCGCAACCGCCGGCTGGGCTGGCTGGCCGGCATCCTGGCAGCAGCCGTCATCGGCCTCGGCGCCTGGCTGATAGTGGAGTTGACAGCAGCGAGCGAGCCGGCCGGCTTCGACTCTCTGCCGGCCGAGGTCCAGGCTGCCTACAACGGCTACTCGGACGGTTGGGCGTCGCACAACGGCGTCGAAGCCCTGTCCTTCGCAACCGACGACTACCAGTTCGTCAGCAACGGCCGTGTCTCCGATCGAGCAGCTCAGGCTCAAGCCATCACTGCTGCAGGAGTAATGGACTTCCGAGTCGAGGTGTTAGATGGCATGGTTACCGGCGACGGTCCGTACTACCTCACCCAAACGGAACGGATCCACATGACCGGCGCACCAGAAGTCGGGTATCCGGGCATCTCGGTGTACACACTGGTGAATGTCGACGGTACGTGGAAGGTCCAACGGCACCACTGGGCCGGCGACATCTAGGAACGACGACTGACGAACCGGGGCCCCCGGCGCGCTCTTCAGAAGCATGCCGGGGGTTCCTTGGTCGTTGCCCCCCTACCCCTGACCCTTCGGGCCAGCGGCCGAACCCGCAGAGTTCGCCCTTCCCCCCGGCCTCGGGCCGGGGCGACTGACAAACCGCGACACCGCGGGACCAACAATCTCCAACTGGCAACTGGCGACTGGCTCGCCCCCCTACCCCTCACCTCCGGCGAGCGGAACCTGCCCCCGACTCCGTCGGGGGGACCGACCAACTATGGCTGAAGGGGGACCGACGAGGAGGGTGCTCACCTCTCCGGCGCGCCTTGCCACCTATCAGAGAAGGCTGGTAGCTGGCGACTGGCGACCGCTTCCGAGCCGAAGGCTCGGAAGCTAGAAATTCTCGCCGCGGAACAATCTGCTGACCGAGGCGTCGTTGAAGATGGCTTCGATGGCCTGGGCCAGTTGGGGGGCGATCGAGAGTACCGACAGGTTGGTGAGGCCTTCGGCGGCGGACGGCATGGGGAGCGAGTTGGTGATTACCAGCTCTTCTAGTGCCGAGTTCTTGATCCGGTCCACCGCCGGATGCGAAAGCACTCCGTGGGTTGAGACCGCTCGGACCGTCAAGGCTCCTCGTGACTTGAGCAGCTTGGCGGCTGAGATCATGGTCCCGGCTGTGTCGACCATGTCGTCAACGATGATTGCGTGGCGATCCTCAACCTCGCCAACCACCCACAGCGCTTCTACCTCGTTGCGGAGGTCGGTACGGCGGCGCTTGTAGACGAGCGCCATCTCGGTGCCGAGGTGCTTGGCGTACTTCTCCGCCAGCTTCACCCGGCCCGAGTCCGGTGATACGACAACGCTTGGCCCGGTAATGGTTCCGGTCAGGTAGTCGGCAAATCCGTGCAGGGCCGTCAAGTGGTCGAACGGCGTAGAGGTGAAGCCCTGGATCTGGCCGGTGTGCAGGTCGACCGACACGATGCGATCTGCCCCGGCCGCCACAAACATGTCGGCAATCATGCGGGCCGTGATCGGCTCCCTAGCCCGCACTTTCTTGTCCTGACGGGCGTAGCCGAAGAAGGGCACCACTGCGGTTATGCGTTTGGCCGAGGCCCGCTGCAGCGCATCGATCATGATGAGCTGCTCCATGATGTGGTGGTTGATGGGCCGGCTGTGGCTCTGGATCACAAAGCAATCGGCGCCCCGGACGCTCTCGTTGTAGCGCACGTAGATCTCGCCGTTGGCAAACGTGGAGAGCTCGACATCGCCGAGGGGGACGTCGAGTATCTCGGCAACGTCCTCAGCGAGCGGCACATTGGCCGATCCTGAGAAGATCATCAACCTCTTGCTAGATGCGATTTTCACTCGCTCGAGCGCCTCCGTGCCTCGCGCCTCGCAGAGTAGTCCGGGATCTCCTTCTGAGCCGAGCGCTCCACACCGAGCGCACCTGGCGGGACATCCTTGCTGATGGTGGAGCCGGCTCCGGTCCAGGCATCGTCCCCGATCTCGACCGGTGCCACCAGCATGGTGTCCGAGCCGATCCGGACTCGATCTCCGATGGTGGTGGGATGCTTGTCGAATCCGTCGTAGTTGCAGGTGATGGTGCCGGCGCCGATGTTGGAGTCCTCGCCGATGGTGGCGTCGCCCATGTAGCTCAGATGGGGCACCTTGCTCCCCCGCTGGAGCGACGTGTTCTTGGTCTCGACGAAAGTCCCCGCCTTGGTCTCCGGGCCCAGCACAGTGCCCGGCCGCAGACTGGCGAACGGGCCGACCTCAGCCGACTCCCCGACCTCAGCCCCCCGCAGAACCGAATACCAGACCCGGGCCTCGGCTCCGATCTGGCTGTCCTCGGCATAAACCGACGGCCCCACCTGGGCTCCGGCTGCCACCGACGTTCCTTGATACAGATGCACATCCGGCATGATCACGGCTCCTGGTGACAGGTCCACCGTGCGATCCAGGTAGACCCGGCCCGGATCGAGCATCGAGACGCCTGCCCGCATCCATTCCCGGTTGAGCCGGGCCCTCAATGCCGCTCCCACTTCGGCCAACTGGTCATGACTGTTGACACCGGCGACCTCGACGGCCGCAGCCGCGGCGGAGGCGATGGGTGCTCCCTCAGCCGCCAGAATTCCAACCACGTCGGTCAAGTACATCTCGCCCTGGTCGTTCGATGTTCCCACCTCATTGAGAGCTCGCAGCAACTCGCTTCCGGCGAAGGCATACATAGACACGGCAACTTCGTTGACCCCTCGTTGCTCGTCATCGGCGTCCCGTTCCTCGACGATGCCGACCACCTCGCCGACATCATCACGAATGACCCGGCCATATCCGGTCGGATCCTCCAGCCGGGTGGTGAGCAGCGTCACGGCCGGTTCGAGGCCGCGATGAGCGGCCACTAGTTCACCCAACGTTTCGGCGGTAATGAGAGGAGTGTCGCCGGGGACCACAACCACCGTGTCACCCTCCACGTCGCCAAGCGCCTCGAGCGCCACCAGGACCGCGTGTCCGGTTCCGTTCTGCTCTTCCTGGACAACAGTTGCGACTCCGTCAGGCAGGGCGGCGGCCACTGCCTCCGCCTCATGCCCGATTACGACCAGCGTTTCGTCGGGATCGGTCCCCAGGACGGCATCAACCACCCAGCTAATCAAGGGAGCACCCACCACCGGATGCAGGACTTTGGGCAGGCTGGACTTCATCCGCGTGCCCTGTCCTGCCGCCAGCACGATGACGCGGACACTCACTCAGGCCTCCTCTGCTCAGACCGGCTGGGGGGACAGGAATCGAACCCGTACTGCGTGGACCAAAACCACGTGTGCTGCCAGTTACACCACCCCCCATTCATTCGGGGCCAGCCATTGTACCGGGGACCCTGCGCCACCCCTGGGACACCGGCACGACGGCCCGGGCGGCCCTTGCTCCTTCCGGGCGATCCCCCAGCGCCGAGGCCGCTTCGTCCTCGTCTATGAAGTAGGCGAAGAGGGCGGGTCCGCTGCCGGTCATGGCCACCGGCCGTTGCCAGCGGCTCGCCAGCTCCTGGCGCCACTCGGCCACGGCGGGCTCCAGTGCTTCGGCGGCCGGTTGGAGATCGTTGCGAAGCGGCTGAAATGGGCGCAGGCCGGGCGGTATGTGGGAGGTGGACACCGCCACCCCGGTCGGGCCCTCCATCTCATCCCACTGCCGATACACCGACGGGGTGGACAGCTCTAGAGGAGGCACAACTATGGCCAAGGCGAACGATCCGGCCGCCGGCTGAGCCGTAACCCTCTCCCCCCTTCCTTCCAGCATTGCCAGGCCTCCGGTCAGACAGAAGGGCAGGTCGGCACCCAACTCCAGAGCCGGCCCGGCCAGCGCTTCGGTCGCCACTCCCCACAGCTCGGCAGCCAATCCGAGGGCTGCGGCTGCATCGGCACTTCCCCCGCCCAGCCCGGCGGCGACCGGGATCTCCTTGCTCAGCGTCAAACCAACCGGTCCACCCGATAAGGCCAGGGACCGCGCCGCCTCGACTGCCCGCCAGGCCAGGTTGCCGGAGTCTGCCTCCATCCCTTCGGCCGTGAACTCGTCTTCCTCCGAGTGTCTCAATCTGAGCCCGTC
>JBPCTX010000133.1:0-8610 GCA_051011455.1 Acidimicrobiia bacterium
CCGACCGCGATGTGGCGGGCCGCTTGAGCGCCCGCCTGGGAAAGCCGATCGTCTCAAACGCAACCGATGTCCGGGCTGATGGCGACACGGTAGTGGTCAGCAACGAGATCTTTGGTGGCACGCAGATCGTCGAGACCGCGATCCGGGCCGACGCCCCGGCACTGGTGATAGCCAAGGCCAAGTCGTTCCCGGCCGAGCCCGGCGGCGAGCAGACTCCATCGGTCACCGACGTGGCACTGCCCGACGTCGGTCACAGCGGATCGGCCTCGATCACGGCAGTGCATGCCGAGCAGTCGGAGGGACCGAAGCTGGAAGAGGCGGCGGTGGTCGTCGCCGGCGGGCGCGGTTTGGGCAGCGCCGAACAGTTCGGCCTCATCAACGACCTGGCCGCCAAGCTGAACGCCGCCACCGGCGCGACCCGGGCGGTGGTCGATGCCGGCTGGGTGCCCTACTCCAAGCAAGTGGGACAGACCGGCAAGACGGTCAAGCCGGGCGTCTATCTGGCGTGCGGCATCAGCGGCGCCATGCAGCACCTGGTGGGGATGAAAGGCTCCGAGACCATCATCGCCATCAACAAGGATCCCGACGCACCGATCTTCGACGTGGCCGATCTTGGCATCGTCGGCGACGTGCACCAGGTGATTCCGAAACTGCTCGAAGCGCTTCCCTAGTCCTCCACCACGCGTTCCAGCTTCGCCTCGAGGTGAAGCGACAGAGGAACGTCGGCGTACGCCATGTCGAGCGTGTAGGAGAGGACGTCTCCGTCCACCGCGAGGTGGCGGCTCACCTCGGCAACAGCTTTGGCAGTTGCGGTGGCTCCCATCGCCACCGACTCAAACTGGAGCCCGGTCCCATTGAGGGTGCCGGAGTGAACTTCGGTGAGACCGGTGGGCTGGGCGACCACCAGCTCAGGGCCCTCGGCGGTAGCCCGGACGAAGCCGGATTCGCTGTGGAGCGGCAGGCCATCGGCACCTCGCGTGCGTTGAACGTAGAGCAGAAACGGCTTGCCGGGGCCGGCCTGAAACGATACTTCCTCGGTATAAGTGAAAGGCTCGATGGTGGGATACTCCCCCCGACCGGAGCCCCGCCAGATTCCGATCAGAAACTGAAGCGGAATCAGGTCGGAATGCAGTTCCATGCCGCGAGCCTATCGTGCCCCAAACGCTCGTTCGACTAATGACAAAATCGTCTTATGTCGCGGTCGCGCGTAAGAACCTGCAACCGGCCCATCGTTGTTGAACTATTCGACTACCGGTCGAAGCTCAGGTTCAAGTAGAGGTCGAGCCCTCTCGCCAGTCCGTGAAGCGCCCAGGCAGGATCTCTTCCAGAGAATGGGCAATCGGGGCGCCGTCGGCATCCTCGACGATGACCCGGGCAGCACTGAACTCGGCCATACGCTGGCGGCACTGGCCGCACGGGTAGATCGAGCCGAGATCGGGCGAGATAACGGCGACGGTGTCGATGGTCCGCTCACCCGAGGCAACCGCGTGGCCGATGGCAACGGCTTCGGCGCATAGTGTGGACGGATAGGCGGCGTTTTCGACGTTGGCTCCGGAGTAGACCTCTCCCGACCCTGCGACCACCACCGCCCCCACCCGCAATCGGGAGTAGGGAACGTAGGCGTTCTCGGAGGCGGCCAGGGCGGCTTGCAGCAATTCTTGATCAGTCATGATCCGACGCTACCCGCTGTCACCGAGTAGCGCAGCCACGAAGGCCTCGGGTTCGAACTCAATCAGGTCCTCCATCCCCTCCCCCACTCCGATCAGCTTGACCGGCAAGTCCAGGTCCTGCTCGACCGCCACCACTACCCCGCCGCGTGCGGTCCCATCCAGCTTCGAGAGAATGATGCCGCTGACACCCACGACATCGGTGAAGGTGTGAGCCTGGGCAATGGCGTTCTGTCCGGTAGTCGCATCTAGTACCAGCAACGTCTCGTCGATCGACCCGGCTTCCCTGACCAGCACCCGAATGATCTTGGCCAGCTCGTCCATCAGGTTGCGATTGCTGTGAAGGCGGCCGGCGGTGTCGATGATCACCACGTCTGCTTCGATCTCCCCGGCCCGCTCGAGAGCCCGGTACGCGACGGCCGCCGGGTCCGAGTTGGGCTCGCCGCCAACAAACTCGGCACCCACCCGGTCGGCCCAGGTCTTGAGCTGCTCGGCAGCCCCGGCCCGGAAGGTGTCGGCCGCCCCCAGCACTACTTGCTTGCCCTGTCCCACCAGCTGATGGGCCAGCTTGGCGATTGAGGTGGTCTTGCCGGCGCCGTTGACCCCGACGATCACCAGCACGGCGGGATGGCTCCCGAGATGAAGAGCCCGGTCCCGGCCGGCAAACAGACCGACCAGAGACTCGTGCAACGCGTCGTGGGCGCCGGCGGTGTCGGTAGGACGGACCTGCCGGACGCCGGCCACCACACTGGTAGCGGTCGCTACTCCCACGTCGCCGGTGATGAGGGTCTCTTCCAGCTCCGACCAGAAGGTCTCATCCACCGTCCCCCGGCCCAGCAGTCCCGAGAGACGATCACCCAGGCTGCGGATGCCGGCCGGGGCGGGCGGGGCGGCGGACGGGGCGTCGGGAAGGATCGACGGCCGACGGCGCCTGGCCATGATCCCGGCGGCCACTACCAGCAGGATGACCGCCACAACGACGACTACTACAAGAAGTTCCACGCTCAGACCGTGATGTTGGAAAGGCGCTTGGCGACTACCTGAGTGGACCCGCCCGGCTCCATGGTGATCCCGTACAGAGTGTCGGCGCCTTCCATCGTCTGTTGCTGGTGCGTGACGATGATGACCTGGGCCGAGTCGCGCAGCAGCTCGACCAGTCGCAGGAAGCGATGCAGATTGGAGTCGTCGAGCGCGGCTTCAACCTCATCGAGGACGTAGAACGGGCTGGGCCGGGCCCGGAACACGGCGAACAGAAACGCCAGGGCGGCCAGCGACCGCTCCCCACCCGAAAGCAGTGACAGCCGGCTGACCTTCTTGCCGAGCGGTTGAGCTTCGATCTCGACGCCGGTGTTCAGGTAGTCACCGGGGTCCGACAGGGTCAGCTTGCCGCGTCCACCCGGGAAGAGCAGAGCGAAGTTCTCGGCATAGAGGGCGGAAATGTCGTGGAACGCCTCAGTGAACAGAGAGGCCATCTCATCGTCGAGCGCTTTGATGACCTTGTCCAGCTCGTTGGCAGACTCGCGCAGGTCGGCCAGCTGGCCTGCCAGAAACTCAGACCGCTCGGAAAGGTCGGCGTACTCCTGAGCCGCCAGCGGGTTGATGGGACCCATCCGCCTGAGGTCGGCTTCGAGTGATTCGAGATGAGCCTGGGGATCCTCTCCCCCGGGAACCTCGGCGGCGGGAGCGGCCAATGCCTGCTCGGCGGTGGCGTCGAGGTCACGGCGCAGACCCTCTTCCACGGCTTCGATCCGCACCCGCAGGCCCTCCAGTTCGACGGCGAGCTCTCCCCTCTTCTCTTTCGCAGCAGCAACTCGCTTAGAGAGATCGGCGGCCTGGCGTCTGGCTTCGTCCAGCCTGGTCACGGCGGCACCCGAGGTCTCGCGTAGCTCGGCCTGCCTTTGCCGCAGCACGGCGATGTGGGAGGAGACATGCCCAAGCGCGGTCCTGGCGTCGGCCTCGACTCGCTCCAGTCGGGTCACATCGGCCGGGTCGACATGGAAGCCGACGGCTCGCTCCAGCTCAGCCTCGACTGCCGACTGGCGGGTTTCCAGGAGCTTGCGGCGCTCGGTGGCTGCTCCCAGCGCGGCCGCCGATTGCTCGCGAAGACGTCGCGACTGCTCGCGCCGGTCGGCAATCTCCTGGCGACGGCGGCTGAGTGCCTCCCAGGCTTCCTGACGGGCGGCTTCTTCGCCTTCCAGGTCATCAAGACGGGAACGCAACTCCACCAGGCGCTCGCTTCTGTGCAGTTCGCCCTCCTTGAGAGCGGCTAGCCGCTCCTGGAGCCGGGAGGCCTCAGCCTCACCTTCGGCAACCGACCGTTCGGCCCGGCGGAGGGCCTCGGCGGCTCCCGACAATCCGGCTTCGGTTGACTCGAGCACTTCCAGGGCGGACCGCTCACCGACCCGGTGATCCTCCAGAGTCCGGCGGGCCGACAACTCGCGACTGGCCGCCCGGGCCATATCCGTGTCGACTGTGTCCAGCTGTTCCCGTGCTCTGGCCAGTGAAACGGTCAATCCATCCTCGCCGGCTGAGATGCGGATGCCGGCGATGGTTACCAGGTCGCCTTCAATGGTGACCGCCCGTAGCTGAGGGTGGGCCTGAACAAACGCCCAGGCCGCCGACCAGCTGTCGGCCAGCACCACGTCGCCGAGCAGTCGGCGGGCAACCGCTTGATCGGCGGAAGGCCCGAGCAGGTCGATGATCGGGCTGCCGGGCAGGCCGGTCGGCAGAAGGCTGCTCTCATCGCTGCCCACTCCCCCGACCACGAACGGCATGCCGCCCAGTCGGCGGGTCTTCAATTCGGCGACCGCGTCGGCCAGGCCGGCCGGAGTGGCGACCAGAGCCTCGGCCCAGGGTCCAAGTGCGGCCCCGACCGCGTCGGTGAGGCGATCGGGGATATCGAGGACCGCGGCCACTGCTTCACCGACGCCGGACAGACGAGACGCCTGCTCCCGTACCTCCGGGCTGACAACACCGGCCTGTTGCAGGGCCTCGACCCGGGCGCGGGCGGCCGCAACCGCCCTGGTCTTGTCTGCCAGGTCCGACTCCAGCTGCTCCCAGGTCCGCTCGCTGTGCTGGCGCCCCAGGCGGGCCGCCTCGTAGGTCTCTTGTTGGCTGCCGGTGTCCTTGTCCATGATGCGGATCTCGCTGCGCAGCTCTTCGACCGTGGTCTGATCGCGATCTACGGAGGCGGCAACGACTTCGAGTCGGTGATCGGCGGCGCCCATTTCTCGCCCATCGCGGTCGGCGGCTGCCTCGAGAGCCTGCAGATCTCCGCGCAGCGTGGCAATAACGCCTTCGACCGGCAGGGACTCCTGCTCGGCCAGGGAGCGCTCCTCATCCTCCAGGGCACGAAGCGCGATCTCAGCCCGCTCAGAAGTCGCCCGCGACTGGTCTTCCTCGCCGGCGGCGGCCGCCAGATCAGCGACTATGCCCTGCGCCTCGGCCACCAGGTCATCGTGACGTTCCCCGGCCTGTTCGGCCCCGGTAATCATGCTGCGACGGCGCTCATGGGCCACCTGGGCTATGCGCTGCAGGCGCTCCGAGGTGGTCTCGAGGCGGGCCGCGGCCGCAGTGTCTCGCTGCAGCGCCCGGCCCGTCTCGCCGGCGGCCTTCTGCAGAGAATCAAGGCGTTCTTCGAGCTCGGCGAGTCCGGTCGCCGACAAGTCCTGCTCACTTGCAGAGCGAATCTCCTCGGCGCCGGCCTCGGCGTGCCTGTGCCGCAACTGCGCCAGCTCCCGGCCTCCCAGGTGGAGGCGGAGGGAGCGGGCCCGAGTGCGGACGTCGTCGTAGCGGGCGGCGGCGTTGGCCTGGCGCTTGAGGGGGCGCATCTGACGCAGAAGTTCCTTGTGGATGTCTTCCAGCCGCTGCACGTCTGTGTGCGTGCGCTCGAGACGGCGGGCGGCCCGGCGGCGCCGATTGCGGTGCTTGAGAACCCCGGCGGCCTCCTCGATGACGGCCCGATGCTCTTCTGGCCCTGCGTTGAGAATGGCCCCCACCTGGCCCTGGTTGATGATCACATGCTGGTGACGTCCGACCCCGCCGTCGGAGAGCAACTCCTGGATATCGAGGAGACGGCAGGGGGTGCCGTTTATCTCGTACTCAGAGGTGCCGTCGCTGTGAAGGCGGCGCCCGATGGTCACTTCGGCCAAATCGAGCGGCAGTTGGCGCTCAGAGTTGTCGAACGTGAGCACGACCTCGGCCAGGCGGTGAGCCGGACGGGTAGAGGTCCCGGCGAAGATGACCTCCTCCATCTTCTCGGTCCTGAGGTGCTTGGTGGCCTGAGTGCCCAGCACCCACGAGATGGCGTCGACCACGTTCGACTTGCCGGAGCCGTTGGGACCGACGATGACGGTCACCCCCGGTTCCAGTTCCAGCCGCGTACGATCGGCGAACGACTTGAAGCCGTGGACTTTCAGGGTCTTGAGGAACAAGGCCCGGCCAGCCTACCAAGGGTTCTTTGGAACGAATGCCAATGGTGTAATTCGGGCTGAAGGAACTCCACAGCGTGCCGATGTCTCTTCCAGTCATTGCATTGGAGAGATCATGAAGCGAATCGTGGGAGCGGCCGTCCTGGCCGTAGCCGCCTTTGGAGGCGCCAGCGCCTTGGACGACAACACCGTCCGTGACGACAGTGGCGCCATTGTGGAGGGGGGCGGCCTGGGAGCCTTTGCCGTCCAGATCGGCGACTGTTTCAACGTTCCCGATGAGGAACTGGTGATGTCACTCGAGGCCGTGCCGTGCGGCGATCCGCACGACGCCGAGGCCTACGACTCCTTCTACCAGTTTGGTACCGAGTATCCGGGCGAGGAAGCGGTCTCGGAAGCCAGCGCCTGGGGGTGCTACGACCGATTCGAGACTTTCGTCGGACAACCGTGGGATGACTCGGAGTTCGACTTCTGGTATCTGGAGCCCACCAGGGAGTCTTGGGAAGAAGGCGACGACCGCGAGGTTCTGTGTGCTCTGACCAGCTTCGACGGATCGAAGTTGGTGGGATCGATGCGGGGAGCCAACCGCTGATCAGGGCCTGATCTCGAAGGCGATGAACCTCGGATCGGGATTGGCAGGCACCTCATCGACCCGGTCGACCCGAGCGGCGGTGGGGCCATCCTGCAACCAGGCTGCGAACACATCGACGACGGGTCCGGGACCCTGCGCGAACACTTCCACTCTCCCCCCGCTGATGTTGCGAACCCATCCGCTCAAGCCCAGGTCGGCTGCCCGTTCGCGGGCGCTGTAGCGAAACCCGACGCCCTGAACCCGGCCGCTGATCTGGCAGCGCATCGCGCTCAGATCTGACATGAAGGGCACCAGAATGAGCTGCGCTGGCCTATCACCGACCGCCGGATCGGCGTCCCACATCGTCGGCATGGCTCGCCTTCCCGCCCGTAGGCCTTGAGGCGGTCCAGGTATTGGCCGGCCTGTCCGTCCGGGAGCAGATAGGCAAGGTCCCCGAGGCTGGTCCCCCCGTACTTGAGGCCGGCCTCCAGGACCGGCCGGATGGCCGCTCGGATGGCCGAGACCTCTTCGGCACTCAGCGAACCGCCCTCGCGATGGGGCGCGACCCGGGCCCGGAACAGAACTTCGTCGGCATAGATGTTCCCGAGACCGGCGACGATGCTCTGGTCGAGCAGCAGAGACTTGATGGCCGGCTTGCGGCCCGCCAGGCGATCAGCCAGCCGCCGGGCGCGGGGCAGATCGGTCAGCGCGTCGGGACCCAGCCGGACCAGGGTCGACTCGTCGTACTCCTCGGGCGTGAGCACGGCGGTGAAGCCAAAGGTGCGGGGGTCAACGAAACGGATCTCCTTCTTGGCGGTGCGGACGACGACGTTGGTGTGAGGGTCTTCCGGTTCTCCCGGATCCTTGACCTGCATGCGACCGGACATGCCGAGGTGGATGACCCAGGTGAGATCGCCGGCCAGGTCGATCAGAAGGAACTTGCCGTGACGCCGCAGGCCGCGGACCCGGCGGTTGCGCATGCGGTCGGCGAAGTCCCTGTCCCGGGGCTGGCGGCGCAGCATCCGAGCCCGGCGTGACTCCGCGGCCAGGATCGTCTTGCCATCCAGATGGGGCTCCAGCCCGCGGCGGGTGGTTTCGACTTCAGGAAGCTCGGGCATCGCCGCCAGGGTAGGCAGCTAGGGAGGGCTGTTGGCAAGCGCCATTCTTCGCAGGCGGCCCCGGCCGTAGCTGCCAATCCCGTCGAGCAGTCGTCCGATGTGGCCGGGATCCCATGCTGCCCGGATCGGCTGGTGGACCGTGCCCGCTCGGGTCCGGAAGACCAGGTCACCTCCCGGATTGCCGGCGATCTGCCAGCCTCGTGCGTGAATCAGTCGGTGATGGAAGCCACACAGCGTCACAAGGTTGTCGAGATTGGTGGGACCGCCGTTGGCCCAGTGGACCAGGTGATGGCCGTGCGTCCAGCGAGTCCTGGCGCATCCCGGAAAACGGCAGCCTCCGTCCCTTTCGGTCATCAGCCGGCGCAGCCAGGGCGGAATCTGCCTCGTAACCCGGCCTACGCCGATGGTGAATCCATCGGGATCATCGACGGCGGGTTGCATCCGGCCGTCGCAAGCGAGCCGCAGCAGCTCTTCTCGATCGACCTGCTTGCCGGCTATCCAGGCCGACGAGTCGGGGTCGCGCAACTCCTCGGCCGACACGTGTACCACGACGGTGGCTCGATCATGATCGCCCTCACCGGCGAGAGCCTCGGAAGCCATCTGCACCAGCGCCTCGCCCTGTCGCTCCTCAGGGTTGCGAAACCCACCCGACAAGGTGTCGGGGGGTGCCTTGGCCGCCAGCTTCAGCAGCGCCATCTCGACGGTGACCCCATCGGCGCCCCGCACCCGACCCCGGTAGTTGAACTCGTCCTCGTCCCACCACATGTGAAGAACGGCGGGTGGAGGCTCCTGGACGTGACCATCGGGCTCCGGATCGACCGGACCGG
>JBPCTX010000134.1:0-4449 GCA_051011455.1 Acidimicrobiia bacterium
GGCCGAGTGTCTCGAGCGTTGGCGCTGTGGTTGTAACCTGCTGACTTGTGCCGGGGTAGCTCAGGGGTAGAGCAGCTCACTCGTAATGAGCAGGTCCGGGGTTCGAATCCCCGCTCCGGCTCCAACAGGTGGCGGTGGTGCCGCTCACATGAATAAGTGGTTGCTGGTTGGTGGATCGATCGGCGTGATTTGCGGCCCCGACCGGGCGGTGCCAGTGTGCGGCACGTGGCGCCTGCGCTTGTTCTCTCGGGTCATTTGGCCCTCATCCGGTCTTTGTCGCGGCGCGGGGTTGAGGTTGTGTCGGTCGAGTACCGGGATGACCACCCGGGCCATCTGTCGCGCTATGCAGCAGAGTCCCTCCGAGTGCCGGATCCTCTCCACGACGAGAGTGGGTTCGTCGAGGCGCTGCTCGCCGCTGGGCGCCGCTTCGAGGGTGGGGTGTTGTTTCCGATGTGGGACGAGGCATTGGTCGCGTGTTCGAAGTACAAGGCGGATCTGAGCAAGCACTACCTGGTTGCGGCTGATGAGTGGGCGACGACCCGTCTCTTTCTAGCGAAGGCATTGACCGCGGACCTGGCGACCTCAGTGGGAGTTCTACATCCGGTTTCGATGAGCGTCGATTCGCTCGAAGCGGCCGAAGAATGCTCGACAAGACTGAAGCCACCTTTCCTGATCAAACCGAATCAGACCCACGAATTCCAGGAGGCCTTTGGAGCGAAGATGTTCCCGATTGAGAGCGCGGCCGAGCTCACCTCTGCCATGGCGCGCTGCATCAGTGCGGGTGTTTCAGTCATGGTTCAGGAGTTCATACCGGGTGTGCCTTCTGACGGCGTCGTCTACACCGGCTTCTTTGACTCGGGAACAGCACTGGTGGAGTCAACCCACGAGAAGGTGAGGGATGGCCCGCCGGTCTACGGATCACCGCGGGTGGTTGTCAGCAAGCAGGTCCCGGAGATCGTTGAGCCTGGTCGTCGTCTGATGGAGGCCACCTCGTTCTCAGGCTTTGCGAATGTGGAGTTCAAGCGCGACAGTCGTGACGGTGTTTTCAAACTCATGGAAGTGAACGCCCGACACAACCTCGCCGGAGCGCTCCACACCCGCTCAGGGATCGACTACCCGTGGATTCACTACGACTACCTGGCCAACGGTCGAAAGCCAGACGCTGTTGAAGCCGAGACCGGCATCTACTGGATCGACTTCTATCGGGATCTTGCATTCAGCGTCCGGAACTTCCGAAGCGAGGGGTTCTCTCTACGGGAGTACATCGAGCCCTACCTGAACCCCCACGTGTTCAGAACGCTTGATTGGCGAGATGTGAAGCCATTCCTGGCTTTCCCATTCAAGAAACTCGGCGCCAGGACACGGAAGGTGTAGGCAGAGAGGAACCGAGGTGGATGAATCCGGTCGGGCGGGCCAGTCACCGAGCGCGCGCCCGAAGCGAGTCCTCGTAGCCGATAGCGGCGGCAATCAGGTGGCGCCCTGAGCAGGAGCTTGGCCGGTGTCAGGAGATAGGCTTGCTCACCCGAAGGGCTAGGCCCGGGGTTCGAATCCCCGCTCCGGCTCCCAACTAGAACCGCTTTGTCGCGGGAAGGTGCAATGGCCCGCCAATCCACTCAATCCCCACTCAGCGAGCGATGGGTCTCTCGCCGGGTTGTTGTCCGGATGCCCCAGGTGGTGGCGGGGATCGTGATCCTGGGCGTTGGAGTGGGGATGATGGCTCAGGGTGATCTGGGATTCGGGCCCTGGGCAGTGCTGGCCGAGGGGATCGGCAAGCAAGCCGATATTGCTCTCGGAACGGCCAGCATCCTGGTCGGCCTGGTCGTCCTGATGTCCTGGTTCATTGTGCGGGTCAGACCGGGGATCGCGACGGTGGCCAACGTCATGGGAGTCGGTTTGGTGATCAACGCCAGCATCGAAGTGCTTCCCGTCCCCGACACCCTGTGGGGCCGGTTGCCGATGACGGTGGGTGGGGTCGTGGCGGTCGGACTTGGGATCGGGCTCTACCTGGCGGCCGATCTCGGCCCCGGACCTCGCGATGGGTTAACCACCGGACTTCACCACAAGCTGGGTTGGAGCATTCGTCGGGTCCGTACGACCATCGAGGTGACCGTTCTGGTGGTCGGCTTTCTATTGGGAGGGACCATCGGGCTGGGGACGGTTCTCATGGCCCTAGCGGTTGGGCCGGTCATGCAGGCGGCCCTCTCAGTCCTCGACCGGGAAGGCCGGGTTATGCACAGGGCCGCCGCCGGCTGACTCAACAGGTCAAGCTTGGTAGGTTCGATCGCAGTCGATGCACAAGGGGGCGCCATGACGAGTGGGAACGATCAGACGGCTGAGGCTTTTGGTGAGCGACTCTTCGAAGCGGTCCTGGGGGCTATGGACATGTGGTCGATCTATCTGGGCGAAAAGCTCGGCTACTACGACGCACTGTCCGCAGGCGACGCCCTAAACAAGGACGACTTGGCGACTGCCACCTCAACCAACGCCCGCTACACCTGCGAATGGTTAGAGCAGCAGGCCGTGACCGGGATTCTCGACGTCGACGACGCCGATCTTCCTCCCGCCGAGCGTCGCTACACCCTGCCCGCCGCCCACTCTGAGGTTCTCACCCAGCGCGACAGCCTCAACTACCTGGCCCCGCTCGGAAGACTCGTCACCGCCGGCGGCATCCAGTTGCCGGCTCTGATCGAGGCCTACCGCACCGGCGGGGGTGTTCCGTGGGAGCAGTACGGGCCCGACATGCGGACCGGCCAGGCGGAGATGAATCGGCCCTGGTTCCTAGCCGCCCTTGGCAGCGACTGGTTTCCGGCTGTTCCGGATCTCGATGCCCGTCTGCAAGGAGGTGGACGGGTGGCCGACATCGGCTGTGGTGAGGGCTGGTCCTCGATCTCGATAGCGGCCGCATACCCGGATGTCACCGTCGACGCCTTTGACATCGACGAAGCCTCGATCGTGGCCGCCCGGTCTCATGCCGAAGCTGCCGGGATGGCCGACCGGGTGACCTTCCACAGTACCGACGCCGGCACCCTGGCTCTCGAGGGTTCCTTCGATGTCGTCACCGCCTTCGAGTGCATCCACGATCTCCCCGACCCGGTCGGTGTGCTGGGAACCATGCGCTCGCTGGCCAAGGCCGACGGACACGTTGTCGTGATGGACGAAAGGGTCGGCGAGAAGTTCGAAGGCCGGGGAGATGAGATCGAACGGGTGATGTATGGGTTCTCGCTGTTCGTGTGTCTGCCCGACGGAATGTCACACCCGGCCTCGGCCGCCACCGGGACCGTGATGCGGCCCGAAACTCTGCGCGAATACGCTCGCGAGGCCGGGTTTGACGACATCGAGATCCTGCCGATTGAGGCAGACTTCTGGAGGTTCTACCGCCTGGTGCAGTGACGGAACCTGTTCGGTCTGTCACTCCTGCTGAGTACCCTGGCTTCCCACCAAAGGAGAAACTCCTCATCGCCGATCAGGCCAACTTCGAGAAAGACGCCATGCAGTACGCCCCCCAGCTGTACTCGGCTGCGTTGCGCATGACGCGCAACCCGGCCGATGCTGAGGACGTGGTGCAGGAGACCTTTCTCAAGGCCTACCGTGGGTATCACACCTTCCAGGAGGGGACCAACCTCAAGGCCTGGCTCTACCGGATCCTCACCAACACCTACATCAACCGCTACCGCAAGAAGACCCGTCGCCCCCAGGAGGTCGAACTCGGCGAGTTGGAGGACCTCTACTTGTTCAAGCGTCTCAACGAGTCGGGCAGCACCGGCGGCGCCACCCGCAGCACAGAGGAGGAAGTGCTGGAGCGCTTCGGTGACGACGACATCAAGGAAGCGGTCGAGTCACTGCCCGAGCATTTCCGCCTGCCGGTCCTGCTGGCCGACGTCGAGGGCTTTTCCTATAAAGAAATCGCCGAAATACTCGATGTTCCGATCGGAACCGTCATGTCGAGATTGCATCGTGGAAGAAAGGCGCTGCAACAGCGGTTGTTTGACTTTGCAAAGGAACACGGACTCGTAGGGCCCAAAGAATGAATTGCGACAAGATCGTCAACGAGGTATACCAATTCCTCGATGGTGAGCTAACGGGTGTTCGTCGATCCCAGATCGAATGGCACCTTCGCAAATGCTCTCCGTGCTCGGATTCTTTTCACTTCGAGGAACGTCTCATGCTCTTGGTGAAGCGTTCCTGTACGGACGATGAAGAAGTTCCTCCGGAACTTTTTGACCGGCTCCAAGCGTTAATACAACAAGAGACAGCTGAGGGGACTTCCGGCGAGTAACTGCCGGGTCCTTGTTCCCCAGGGGGTCAAAACAAAACTATGAGTGAATCAACCCTGAAGGGCAACCGCATTCGCGGCGGTGTACGCCCTTCTCGTACCTATCAGTCAGGCCGCGTCTGCGCAGAGAAAGGATGCAGCACCCGATTGTCGCAATACAACCGGCGTGAGCACTG
>JBPCTX010000135.1:0-5688 GCA_051011455.1 Acidimicrobiia bacterium
ACGGGAACATCGTCCATCAAAGAGTCACGCTGCTTCTCAGTCGGCGTGATCTTCGCCCAGGTGTGGGTGACCGCGGGGGCGCCGTCGACCGCAATGGGAGGGCCGCCAGCGACACCGAAGACGTGGGGGTGGCGCGCCACCAGCTTGCGTCGGTGGTGCTCGGCGACGGATTCGATATCGAAGACGCCGGCCTCGCCGGCCAGCATCGAATGGAAGACCACCTGCAGTAGAACATCGCCCAACTCTTCCTCGACTTCCAGATAGGCGGGCAGGTCTGGTTCCCCGGCCGGAGACTCGGCCGGGAGCTGGGCAATCGCCTCCATCAGCTCGTAGGCCTCCTCGATCAGGTGGCGGGCCAGGCTGTGGTGGGTTTGGCGAGCATCCCAGGGACACTCTTGACGCAGCCTCATGCTGACCGCCATCAATCCAGGCCAGCCGACCTGGCCGGGGTCGACGAACACTGAGGTACGCGGACCCACCGGGATGCGGTCGAGCTCTTCAACTCCCACCCGGCTGAGCAGCTCGGACGCGAGGCCAACGTCAGTTGCCACCGACACCGGGTGTCCCGGCTCCAGCACTTCGAGCAGGCGCCCCTTCAGCTCACCTGCCACCAGAGGAGTGTCGACCTGGGCGAACACGGTTGGAAGACCAAGCAGCATCGGTCGGGCCAGTTGCCGGGCGTCCAGCACTTGAATGCCACCGTCGAGCGGGTCTACCCCCAGCCGCGAGAAGAGAACATCGAGGAAGGAAGGCGCATCGAGAATTGCCACTTCCGTTCCCCCGGCAGCCGCCTTCTCCCGGATCAGACTGACTGCCCTCTCCGCGATCGAGGGGTGGCCGGGAACGGCGTAGACCACCGGGCCCGAGCCGGCGGCTTCCAGGACCCGGGCCGCAATCTGCTCATAGACACCGGCGAAGTCCTCTGCTTGCTCGTACAGATCGTCGCAGCTCTCCACCGGTCGTCTGGCTGCCAGCTCGGATGCGGCCGGATGGGCCAGGGTCCGGACGATCACCCGGGCGGCTCCCTCCACCGCATTCCAGGCCTCGATTGTCATCTGATCGATCCCGGCCGGGCCGAGACCGACGATGGTGATCACTGCTCGTACACCAGCGGTTCCGGCTCGAGCCGCCAAACCCCGTAGCGAACATCGACCTCGACGTCGGCCATACTCAGCTGTTCAATGGCCCAGTCGTTCTGTGACACGTCCTCGGGGAGCTGCGGCTCGACGATCGGCCACAACAGGCCCTGCAATCCGACCCTCGCCTGGATGATGAAGTAGTCGAGGTTGGCACGGGGATCTTCCAACTGGTCCTCGGGCAGGCTGGCCAACGCCTCCTCGGCCCATACGGTCACCTCGGCCTCGGTAAACGAGACCCCGAATTCCCGCTGGGCGGCATTCATTAGAACTTCATCGCGGATTACCCAGTTCAAGGCGTTGCGGAAGGTTCCCAGGTCGACCGTCGACGACTCGGTTGTGATCGGAATGTCGTCAACCTCGAAGCCGGTTCCGTCCACCAGCACAACCTGATGACCACCGGAGCAGGCTCCGGCAGCCAGGGCGATCAACGCAACGGCCAGGGTCTTCTTCATGCGTCCTCATTCTGCTCGGGCCACATTGTTCTCACGAATTCGATCAGCCCCCCCGGCAGATCGGCCGGGGCCGGGATGAAGACTACGCTGCCGCGGATCACAGCCCGGCGGGCCAGGCGCTGGAGTCGCACTTCCTGCGAGGGAGCCAGCACCACCGGGGACAGCTTGATCTCCTGGCGCATCTTGACCACGTCTTCCAACCCCACCCGCAGAGCCTCCACCCGCAGGCGCGCCACGTCGATGAGGACAGTCGCTTCTGAGGGCAGCGGACCGAACCGGTCTCGCCACTCGGCTGCGACATCCTCAACCTCCTGATGGGAGGCGGCGGCGGCCAGCCGCCGATAGGCCTCCAGCCGCGCCGCCTGATCGGCGACGTAGGTCTCGGGCAGGTGAGCCGTGATGTCGAGGTCGATCCGCACCTCCTTCAGCTCAGCCGGGGCCGGGGCGTTGCCCCGCAGCTCGTTGACCGCTTCGGCGACAAGTTCGGTGTACAGGTCGAAGCCGACCGCGGCGATGTGGCCGGATTGCACCTCGCCCAGCATGCTGCCGGCCCCCCGGATCTCCAGGTCCCGCATCGCCAGCTCGAAGCCTGAGCCGAGGTCGGTGTGCTCGCCGACCGCCTCCAGGCGCCGGTAGGCGACATCGGTGAGACGCTCTTCGGGAGGATGGAAGAGATAGGCGTAGGCGCGCTGACTGGACCGCCCCACCCGCCCCCGCAGCTGGTAAAGCTGGGCTAGACCAAGCAGGTCGGCGCGCTCAACGATCAGCGTGTTGACCATCGGCAGATCAAGGCCGGATTCGATGATGGTGGTGGCTACCAGAACGTCGTACTCGTGATTCCAGAAGTCGAGCATCACCTGCTCGAGTTGTCCCTCACTCATCCGGCCGTGAGCCACCGCGTAACGAGCGTTTGGCACCAGATCCTGCAACCGGGCCACCGCATGGTCGATCGATTGGATCCGGTTGTGCACATAGAAGACCTGGCCCTCCCGCAGCAGCTCGCGCCGGATGGCGGCCGAAACCGATGGGGTGTCGTAGGGACCCACATACGTCAGAATCGGCTGGCGATCCTGAGGCGGGGTCTGAATCCGGCTCACTTCCCGCACGCCGGTGAGGGCCATCTCCAGGGTGCGAGGTATCGGGGTAGCGGTCAACGTGAGGACATCGACCTGAGACTGGATCTCTTTGATCCGGTCCTTGGCGGCTACTCCGAACCGCTGCTCTTCGTCCACCACCAGCAGTCCCAGGTCCTTGAACGTCACGTCCTCGCTCAGAAGGCGATGAGTGCCGATCACCAGATCGACCGAACCGTCGGCCGTCCCCTCGATCACCTGTCTCTGTTGCTTGCCGGTGAGGAACCTGCTCAGGACTTCGACCCTGACCGGGTAGGAAGCGAATCGGTCCACGAAGGTCTGGTGATGTTGCTGGGCCAGCAGGGTGGTGGGAACCAGCATCGCCACCTGG
Source organism: Acidimicrobiia bacterium (assembly GCA_051011455.1). Taxonomy (GTDB): domain Bacteria; phylum Actinomycetota; class Acidimicrobiia; order Spongiisociales; family SHLN01; genus SHLN01. The sequence goes on from JBPCTX010000135.1 coordinate 3,056, forward strand.
CGCCCGTCCTGGATAGCCTTGAAGGCACCCCGGATGGCCACCTCCGTCTTCCCAAAACCAACGTCGCCGAAGATGAGCCGATCCATCGGATCGGGCCCCTCCATGTCTCCCTTCATCGCGGCGATGGCCGTCAGCTGATCCGGCGTCTCCTCGAACGGAAAGGCCGCCTCGAACTCGCCCTGCCAGGGTGTGTCCGGTGCATAGGCGTGGCCGGTGATGGCAGCGCGTTCCCGATGCAGGGCGACCACCCGCTCGGCGATCGCAGCCAGTTCGCGCCGAACCTTGGAGCGGGTGGCGGACCAATCTGCGCCGCCCATGCGGGACAACCGCGGTGCCTCGCCCCCGGTGTAGGGACGGACCGCCGCCAGCTGATCAGTAGGCACATACAGCTTGTCGCCGGCCGCGTAGGCAAGCAGGAGGTAGTCGCGTTCGGTTCCCGCCATCTCCTGTGTGACCAGGCCTTCGAAGCGGCCGATGCCATGCCGGTGATGGATAACGTAGCTTCCCTCTTCCAGGTCGCGATAGCGCTGGGTGGAGATGGCCCGGCCCCGGCTGGCGTGACGATGCGCCCGGCGCCTGCCCGCCACCTCCTGCTCGCCGATCACCGCCAACTCGGCCGCCGGGAACACGAAACCGCGGTGGATTCCGTCGGCAATGATCCCCGAGCCGGAGGTGACCCCGGCCCCCCTCAGGTCGAGGCCTTCCTCGGCCAGGACCTTGCCGACCCGGTCGGCGGCGGCGGCGCCGTCCATCGCTACCACTACGTCTATCTGGCGAGTGCGCAAGTGGTTAATGGATTCGGCCACCGAGGAGGCATCACCGCTGACGGCATCTAGACCGCGGATTACCAATCCACGGTCCTCGGGCCCGGCCGCCAATGGCGGAGCCTCCAGAACGTCACGTCCTGCCAAAGCCGCGTCCAACTCGAGATAGAGGTCCGGATGCTCGCCCGCAGGGGGGCTGGCATGTCCCCAGGTAGGGGCAAGCGCCACAGCCAGGTCGTTCTCCTCGGTGCGAAGCTCCTGGGCCCGGGCCCGACTCCTGGCCGGGTCGAACAGAACCACCCTGGCGGCAGCGGGGAGCTCGTCGGCCGCGGTCCGCTCGGGAGCAATCCACGGCAGCCAGGACTCCATGCCGGCGAACTGCAGTCCCTCGGCCAACCGCTCCCAGGTGGAGGCCGCCCACGGTGCAGCCGTGAGCAGCTCCCGTGCCTTGCTCCGCACTTCAGGGGTGTCCCGCAGCTCCCGGGCCGGAAACGCGACAAGGGTTGTGTCGGTGGCCGAGCGCTGACTGGCCACCGAGAACTCCCGGACCGACTCGACCTCATCACCCCAGAACTCCACGCGGGCCGGAGTGTCCCCGTCGGCGGGATAGACGTCCACGATGCCGCCCCGGACCGCGAACTCGGCTCGGCCCTCCACCCGGTCGGTGCGGTGATAGCCGAAGGCACCCAGGTGACGGGCCAGCTCAACAGGGTCGAGCGTGGCACCCGGGGCCAAAGAGATCGGCTCGACCGGCGCCGGGCTCAGCCGTTGGATCAGCGAGCGCACCGATGCGACGACCACCGATCCGGCCGAACCGGAGATGAGCCGATGACGGGCTCTGGCTCGGCGAGCCATGGTGGCGGCATTGGGCGAGACGTGTTCGAAGGGCAACGTCTCCCAGGCTGGAAGGGCGCGGGCATCGTCCCAGAAGAGCGTGAGATCGTCGACCAGCTCATCGGCATCCTGCTCACCGGGGACGACTGCCAGCACCGGAGCGCGGCTGGCGGCGGCCAATCCCGCCACGAAGTAGGCGCGCAGAGGCCCCGGCACCACCATTCGCCCCGGTGGTGTCGGAATCTGGAGGTCGGACCATCGGTCGACGAAGGCACCAAGCTGCGCCATGAGCCATGCATGGTACAGCGGCCGAGGGTGGGGTCGACCGACCCGCTAGAGCAGGCCCTGCTCCCGGTACCACCCGACCATGCGGTTGAAGGTCTCTGCCAGCGGGGTGTATGAGATGCCGAGCTCTCGCTCGGCCCGCGAGCCGTCAAAGGCGTGACCGTGCAGCATGGTCGCCACCATCTCCGGGCAAATGGGCGCCTGGCGACGGACCAGGCCGTAGGCACCCCCCGCTATGGCGCCGGCCAGACGGGCCACCCGCGGCGATAGTCGCCGGACGTTCACATCGATGCCGGCCACACTCGCCAGCGTCTCGGCCATTTCGGTGGTGGACACGGTCGCTCCGGCCAGCAGATAGCGGGCTCCCTTTACTCCGCATTCCGCCGCGGCCAGGTGACCGCGGGCACAGTCGTCGACATCAACGATGGTGGCCCGGGTGTCCGGCAGGTAGCGGAGCCGCCCCTTGAGGAAGGCCAGCAGCAGTCGAGCGGTCCCGGTCACCCGACCAGGACCCTGCACTGAGGCCGGATTGACCGACACGACGTTCACTCCCAGATCCTCCGCCTCGATGGCGACGGCTCGCTCTGCCTCTACCTTGGAGCGTTCGTATTCCGACAGATACCACCCGCGGTGCCGGCCCGCTTCGGTTCCGACAGATCCCGACTCCTCGCCGATGGTGACTGCCGATGAGGTGTAGACGACGCTGCCGACTCCGGCTCTCAGCGCTGCCCGCACCACGTTGACCGACCC
>JBPCTX010000136.1:0-4348 GCA_051011455.1 Acidimicrobiia bacterium
CCCCTCCGCAGCATCCCCCAGCATCTCGACCAGACGAGGGACCTGCTCTTCGAATCCAGAGCGCGAAGAGACCGACAACTCCGCCCCGAGCAGGAAGCCCTGCCCGTCTGCCATGCCGAACCGGGCGGCGTCCAGGTACAGCTTGGGCTTCACCTGGGCCGGGTCGCCGTTCTCCGGGCAGAACACCATGCAGTTGCCGCACTCGTTGCACAGTTCGGCCAGTACGAAGTACTGCTGGCGGCCGCTCAGTCCGGAGCCCTCCGGGGTTGGCAGTCGGAAGAAGGCGTCGTTGGGGCACACCGTGACACAGAAGTTGCAGGCGACGCACCCCCACATCTCCAGGTCGTGGTCCACCCGGCGGGGCGGATCCTCGTGGGCGTACAGGTCGTACTGCGATTTCCCGTGACCTTCGACGATGTCGGTCATGTGGGCCTCAGCCGGTCCCCGGAAGCCCTGCTGCTGGGCGGTCTCCCAGGAGTGCCGGTGCCACTCGGCGAGCGTCCCCACTCCCGCTGCCTCCATGTCAGATTCCAACCGACGCAGCATCGGCTCCAGCCGACCGTAACCGCCCGGACGCAGCAGGTCCGAACACATCGTGGCGGGAGCCACTCCCATCCCCAGCGTGGCACTCAGGTTCTCCTTGGCAACACCGGCCGAAAAGCTGACCTGCACCGGACCGTCGTGGCCGGTCACCGCGAACGTGTTTGGCATGGTGATCAGCAGGTCATCCAGCAAGCTGGTGGCCAGCACATGCAACGGCGGGCCCGACATGTACATCGGATCGTCGGGCAGGAAGTCACGATCGTTGTTGACGACCATGGTGTTGGTCAGCTTCACGCCGAAACGACGCCCCTGCCCGGCCGCATAGTTCTTCAGGTCGGTGATCAAGTCCACCGCCCGGCTGATCTCCAGATCCTCGACAAATGAGAGCCGGTTGAGCCGGATGTGCTCGTAAGCCAGATCGTGCTGGAGGACCTGAACCACCCGGGCGAAGCCGAGCAGCGTCGGGTTGAGCTTCGTGATGACATCGAGATGGTGTTCGTCCATCAGGTGCTTCACCATGGCTTCGATCTCGTCGGGTGGGCAACCGTGGAAGGTCGAGAGCGTGAGGGTGTCCGAAATTCGAGTCGGGAAGTCGTAGTCCCGAAACTCAGCAAAGGGCTCCGGGATCAGGGGTCGTAGCCGCTCGATTTCAGCGGTGGCGTCGAGCATAGAGCCGATGAAACCGGCCACCTTGTCGGACTGGATCCCGGCCAGGTCATACCCAACCGACATGTCGAAGACGTAGGGGCCCGGGTCTGCCCCGATGTACTCCTGGAGGGGCTCCCATTGGCGCAGGATCTCGATGATCATCCAGGCCTTGACGTACTCCTCAAGCGACTCCTCGACCCGCAGCTCCTGGCTCCACTCGATGTTGAACCCGACGGTCTCCATGTCTATGCAGGGTCGGCCGATGTCGAGATCGTCCAGCACCTGGACCGTCTTCAGCTCGAACACCCTGGCGCCGGCCAGCCAGCCGAGAACGATGTTCTGTGCCATCTGGCTGTGCGGGCCCGCGGCCGGCCCGACCGGTGTGGCTGCCGGGCGCCCGAGGAATTCCATGGAGAGGTCGACCGCCTCCGACTTCTTCCAGAAGCGAGCCGTCGGCAGATCGAAGACTCGCTGCCGGGTCTCCCACTCGTTGGCGATGCGACCCAACAGAACGTCGAGCGAGAACGGTGTCAGTGCCGGAGCATTTCCCATACCGAACCGAGACTAATTGATTCAGCAGGCAGCAGACAGCAGACAGCAGGCAGCAGGCAGCAGGCAGCAGGCAGCAGGCAGCAGGCAGCAGGCAGTAGGCAGTAGGCAAGAGTTCAGCAAGCGCTATTCGCCATTCGCTGTTCGCTATTCGCTGTTCGCTGTTCGCTGAAAGCTGACAGCCGACAGCCGACAGCCGGCTCGCAGCCGAAGGCGGCGAGCCGAAAAAACCTAGACTCCCTCCACCATGTTCCTGGACCAACTTGCCAATGGGATCGTGCTCGGCACGATCATTGCCATCACTGCGGTGGGGTTGTCCTTGATCTTCGGGGTCACCGGCCTCGTCAACTTCGCACACGGGGACCTGGTCACTCTCGGCGCCGTCTTCGCCCTGGTGTTCACCGTGCCCGGTGACGTCGATCCGGGCGGGATCGGACTCCCTTTCTGGCTGGCCGTGATCCTCGCCGTTGTGGCCGGCGGGGTGGTCGGTGGTGGTCTAGAGCGAGGTCTCTTCCGTCCACTTCGCGATCGAAAAGTCGGAGGAATCGCCCTGCTGATCATCACCATCGGCCTGGCACTGGTGATTCGCCATCTGATCCTGCTCTGGATTGGTGGCGACAGCTTCGGCTACGGACTCGACCTGCAGCGCCGCCGGTCCTTCCTGGGTCTGGACATGACACCGAGGGACTTGATGATCGTCCTCGTCTCGCTGGTGGTGATGGGAGCGATCGGCGTCTTCCTGCTGTACTCGCGCACCGGCAAGGCCATGCGAGCCCTGGCCGACAACCCCGACCTGGCCGAGGCAAGCGGGATCGACGTGAACCGGGTCATTTTGCTGACCTGGGTGCTGGGAGGCTCAGTCGGAGCCCTGGGCGGGGTCTTTCTCGGCATGACCGAGCAGGTCAGATACACGATGGGCTTCAACCTGCTGCTGTTGATCTTCGCGGCGGTAATCCTCGGTGGGATCGGAACCGCCTTTGGAGCGATGATCGGGGGCCTGATCATCGGGATCGTCACCCAGGTCTCGACTCTGCTTCCGGTGATCGAGACCAACACCGACCTGAAGCTGGCGGTGGCCCTCGGGATAATGATCATTGTCTTGCTGATAAGGCCCCAGGGAATCCTCGGCAAGCGAGAGAGGGTGTCGTAGTGGCGCCCCCCAACCGCCGCCGGGAATCCATGGTCGGCTATGCCCTGGTGGCGCTGTCGATCTTCTGGATATTCGCCGGCAATGGGTTCTCATCGGGGTCCTTCAACGTGTTCACCGGCGTCATGATCTCGGCTGGCATCTACGCCATCGCCGCCCTGGGACTCAATGTGCATTTCGGATTCACCGGTCTTCTCAACTTCGGTCACGTCGCGTTCATGGCAGTGGGCGCATACACAGTGGTCCTGCTTGTCCCCCACGGCGTCGGCAGGCTGGGCGAGACCGGCGGCAGCTGGCCGTTGGTACCGGCAATCCTGGCCGGAATGGCCGTGGCGGCGCTGCTTGGCCTGCTCCTGGGCATCCCAACACTGCGCTTGCGCGGTGACTACCTGGCAATCGTGACGATTGCCGTCGGCGAGATCCTGCGGCTGGTGGCGAGGGCGGCCGAAGGCGTGACCGGCGGCGTCTTCGGGGTCATCAACTTCAGCGGTTCGCTGCAGGACCTGCGCCCGTCCTTCATCGCCGACATCGCCAGAGAGCTGAAGGTTCCGCCTGCCCAGTTCTTCATTCTCCTCACCACGTGGCTGCTGGTGGTGCTGGTTTGGTTCGGGTTGCGTTCTCTGCTCCGTTCTCCCTGGGGTCGCGTTCTCAAGTCGATCAGAGAGGATGAAGAGGCGGCCAGGGCCCTGGGCAAGAACATCGTTGCCTACAAACGCCAGAGCTTGATGATCGGAGGCGCCGTCGGAGGCCTGGCCGGAGCCATGCTGGCTCTGAGTTTCGGAACCATCCGCCCCGACACGTTCCTGCCTCTGATCACTTTCTTCGTCTGGGCCATCTTGCTGATCGGCGGGGCAGGCAGCTACGCCGGACCAATCGCCGGGTCGGTGATCTTTTGGGCCATCCTCTCGCAGACCGACTCTGTCGCCAGCGATCTCTTTGGGGGATCGGCCGGGGGCGCCGCCATCGCCGGATTCAGGTTCATCCTGGCCGGGTTGCTGATCATGGCCATCATGATCTTCCGGCCCCAGGGCCTGTTCGGAAAGAAGGAGGAGCTCCTGCTTGAAATCAAGTAGCCCTCCCCTGCTCCAAGCCACCAACGTCCGGAAGGACTTTGGTGGGGTGGTCGCGGTTGATGTCGAGGAGATCCAAATCCAGCCCGGCACTCTCGTCAGCTTGATCGGGCCGAACGGCGCCGGCAAGACCACTTTCTTCGATGTGGTCACGGGCTTCCAGGACGCCCGCTCCGGTGAGGTTCGGTTCGAGGGCGAACTCATCTCCGGCTGGGAGCCGCACCGGATTGCCCGACACGGCCTGGTCCGAACCTTTCAGCTCACCAGAGTGCTGGCGCGTATGACCGTCATCGACAACATGCGCCTGGCAGCCGATGATCAGCCCGGCGAGACCCTCTACGGGCAGTTCCTGCCTGGCGTAGTGCGCCGCAAGGAAGCCGAGATCACGGAC
>JBPCTX010000137.1:0-8037 GCA_051011455.1 Acidimicrobiia bacterium
AGGACCCGGACCGATTCGCCTATTACCGGGAGGAAGTCGGGGGCCTGATGGTTGGCCTGTTCGAGCCGGTGGCCGCCCCCTGGTCGCTCGACAAGATTCCGGACAACTTCAGCTTCGGGGAGATCCCCTCCAACTGGGAGCGGCTGGGACCGTTCCTCGAGAACGCCATGGACATTCTCCCGGTTCTCGAGAATGTCGGGATTCGCAAGCTATTCACCGGTCCTGAGAGCTTCACCCCCGACAACGGATTCCTGATGGGAGAAGCACCCGAGTTGGACAACTTCTTCGTGGCGGCCGGCTTCAACTCCCTTGGAATTCTCACCGGGGGAGGGGCAGGCTCCATCATTGCCAGCTGGATCGTCGATGGTGTTCCGCCCATCGACGTCACCGACGTCGATATCTCCCGCTTGTATCCGTACGAGACCAACCGGCCGTACCTGGAGGAGCGCAGTGTTGAGCTGCTCGGTCGCCTCCACTCCACCGGATCATGGCCTCATTCCCACCCTTCGACAGCCCGAAACGTCCGCCGGTCGGTCCTCCACGAGCGACTGGAGGCGGCCGGCGCCCACTTTGGCCCTTCAGCCGGCTGGGAGAACACCTCCTGGTTTGCTCCCCCGGACGCTGAGATCAGACATCGGCTCACCTACGGCCGCCAGGATTGGTTCGATTTCCATGCCGCCGAACACCAAGCAGTGCGCGACGGCGTCGCCCTGTTCGACATGTCCTCGATGTCGGAGATCCTGGTCCAGGGACCAGATGCTGAGAAGACCTTGAATCGCATCTGCGGCAACAACGTGGCGGTTCCGGTCGGACAGTGCGTCTATACCCAGTGGATGAATGAGCGGGGCGGGGTTGAGGCCGACCTGACAGTGACCCGGGTGGCCGAGGATCGTTTCCAGGTCGTCGTGGCCGAGGCCTTTCACCGGCGGACAATGGCAATGCTGCGGCGTGGGACACCTGCCGATGCCCGTGTCTACGTCACTGACGTGACCTCGGCTTTCACGATGCTCAGCCTGCAGGGTCCCGAATCGCGCGACCTGCTCAGCCGGGTGACTCTTGCCGATCTCAGCAACGAGGCCTTCCCCTACTACACCGCCCAGGAGATCGACCTCCATTACGGCGTTGGGTTGGCAATGCGGATGAGCTTCGTCGGCGAGTTGGGGTGGGAGCTCTACGTGCCAACCGAGTTTGCGCTCACGGTCTATGACCGGATCGTCGAAGTGGGCGAGGAGTTTGGCCTCAAGCACGCCGGCATGGAGACCCTGGAGAGCACCCGCACCGAGGCCGGTCGACTCGACTACGGGCTCGACATGGAGAACTCAGACTCGCCGCTGGAAGCCGGCCTCGGCTGGGCTATTGACTTCGACAAGCCCGACGGCTTCGTGGGACGAGAAGTGTTGCTCGAGCAGCGCGAGAACCGTCCCTACAAGTCGCGGCTGGTTCAGTTTCTGCTGGAGGATCCCGGACCGCTGCTGTACGGAGAGGAACCGATTCTGTTGGACGGCACACCAGTCGGGTATCTCCGCTCGGGCGCTTACGGCCACACCATGGGGGGTGCGATGGGCTTTGGGTATGTCGACAACGAAGACGGTGTTACCGCCGACTTCATTGCCGGAGGAAGCTTCGAGATCCTGGTGGCGAGCGAGCGGTATCCGGCCAGGGCCTCGTTGCGGTCGATGTATGACCCGAAGAATCTCCGCGTTCGGATGTAGGCGTCCCAGCCGGGACAACGTAGGCTCAGCTCATGAAGTGTCTTATCAAGGTTGTGCTGGTGGCGCTGGCCGGTTCGTTGGTGGGATCGGCCGTTCGGCAGCTAGTCCTGTCCAAGCGTCGCGACCGGGAAGAGGGCACAGAGCTGGTGATTGCGGCGTCGCCGGTTTCCATCGGGGCCGGCGTGATTGCCGGGCTGCTCGTCAAGGGCCACCGGCTGGCCGCAGCTTTCCTGGTTGCCGCCAACGTTGGAGCAAACGTCGATTCCGAGGCTATGGCTCGCATCGCTGAACGCCTCCAATCCGGGGATTGAAATAGGCCATAACCGGCGGGTGTGATCCGGTTTTCGCGCTTACTCTGAACCACAGGGCAAGTACGGGCATTTCGCATGGGAAATCCGAGGGCAGGGTTCACGTTGGCATTGGCTGTGCTGGCCGCCGCCTGCACCGGTGGTGACTCGACCGGCGGCTCTGCCGACACCCTGCTGACAACTTTGCCTCCTACCTCCACCACGGTGGCAGCGACCTCGACCACGACAACGACCCTGCCGGCGACCACCACAACAGTGCCGGTCGCGACCACTACGACTTCTACATCCACCACCACTACAACGGTCGCAGGCACGGAGGTAGCCGGAGCGGGCGACGGCAACACTGCGGACACGCTGGTGCAGCTTCCGATCACCGGCCCCGAGCCCGAACTGGCTGCCCTGGCTTTGCTTGCCTTGTTGGCAGGCGTGTGGTTGGTGCGGTGGTCGGGGATCTGGCAGGTTCGGTTGGCCCGGCTTGGCAGACGAGCGTGGCGTCGTCCCGGCGCCCCGTCGGCGGACCTGAACACGAATCCGCCCTGGCCTCCCAATGCCAGCAACCCGGTCACTTCGGCCGACCACGAATTCCGACGCCTGGCCCACGAACTGGCCGACCGCCACGGCGTGGCCTTCATCGATGGTGTCGACGCATATTCCACGGCCTGGATCGGCTCGTTCGACCTGACGGTGGCCTACCCGGTGGAGGTGGAGGAGCCGCTCGACCGCTGGCGCCGAGACCTGGCCCATGAGGTCTCGCGGCTGTACGGCCGAGGCTAGGGGAGTCAAGTTTTTCGGTCGTTTGCCGACGAGCACTCTGTGTATGCGAAGCGAACGCAGTGCGTACACTGAGGAGCAATTGGAAGGGGCTGCTGTGAGGAAGAGGATTGCCTGGCTTGTCACCACTGGATTGGTGGCGAGCTCACTCGCTATTCCGGGGATAGCCGCCGCCCACACCAACGAGGCCATTGCCGAGACCGGTGGGATGATGCTGACCCTGCCCGGTGTCGGCGTCAACGTTGATGTGGTGCTGGACGAGTTCGGAAACATCTCTGAGGTAGGCGTAGTGGATCTGGCGGACCCCGAGCCCGGTGACGCCGGTGGGCCACTGGACGCACACAAGGTGCGATTCGAGATTGATGAGGACGGCACCCGTCTTTCGGTGATGGCCAAGAAGCACAAGCTGACCAGCAAGGTCCAGGCCGGGAGCCTCGCAGAACTCGCCGGCGTCCACGATTGGTCGGCAGTCTTGTTTCCCGATCAATCTGGCGATCCGACCACAGTGACCTTCACTGTGAACGATGATGGTGGAGACCCGTCGATCACCGACGTGGGAGTCGAAGTGCCCCCGAGCGGGGCCGATGATCCCGAAATCATCTACACCGTGTCGGAGGGCGACGATGACGACGACGAAGACGCCATGGTCGTCATCACCTTCAGCTGGAATGGCTACACCAAGACCCTGAAGATCAAGGTCGACGTGGACGACGATGATGACGACGACGGCCCATCGGCCGTTCTCAAGATCGAGTTACGGGCCAAAGACCGTCAGCGATTGCGGGGCCCACTCGCCGACTTCGTAGGTGATCACACCTGGAACGGCCGCCTCTGTGATAACACCGAGGTCAGCGTCCCGTACAACATCGGACCGGACGGAGAGCTCACCGTGACGCCCGGCGAGGGCTACTCGGTCAAGGATCAGGAACGCGGCTTCCAGGTCACGTTCGACGGCAGCAAGGCCCGCCTGCATGTCAAGTTCGGTGAGACCGACGACGGCACGTGGGATCTCAAGGTCGATGCCAAGACAACCGAGAAGTGCAAGCACAACCCCAACCGGGGCAAGAAGGACAAGCCGGATAAGGCTGAGAGGCGCGATCGTGACGGCGACGACCACGATGACGGGGACGATGAAGAAGAAGACGACGACGACTGATCCTCTCTCGCGTCCTGGACAGCGGCCCCTGCTCGGGGCCGTTGTTGCGTTTGCTCTCCTCCTTGGGGCGTGCAGCAGCGGTGACGACGCGGTAGTCGACCCCACCCCCACTGCTCAGTTGCCCACCCAGACCAGTTCGGTGCCCGAAGCCCGGACCACCCTGCAGTCCGCTCTCGCTCGCTACGACGCCGGGTACGAGTTCACCTCCCAGGCAGTCGTGAACGGCTCGGTTGCGCTGGAGATCGACGGCCGCCACGTGTCGGGCTCATCGCACATGACCATCACGTCCGGGGATGGCGAGGTCGGATACCTCATAGTTGGTGGGTCGCAGTGGGCCACGACTCCGGGTGGAGAGTGGGAAGTGGTCTCAGAAGGTGAGGCCGGCTCACCGCCCCTGCAGGCTCTCAAGTCGCCGGCCGCGGTCGAGATGGCGGCCACCTCCGGCTCGGAGGTCAAGCTGACGGCTCGCTACCCGGGCTCTGCCTTCCAGTTGATCGGCCCCGAGCTAGAAGTCACTCTTACGATCGAGGATGGGCTCCTGGCGAAGGCCGAGTACATGACCGAGCAGGACGGCGTGGTGGGTCATGTAGAAACCACCTTCCGCCCCCTCTCGGACTTCACACCCATAACAGTCCCGTAGCCGACAGCTGACAGCTCTAAACCTCCAGAGTCAGGTCGTGCTTGGGGCGGGGGGCCAGGGTCGCAACGTCGGCGCCGGACTCCACTTCGGCCCAGGTGAGAGCGGGGAAGTCGGTGTCTTGCTCCACCATCGTGATGCAGCCTTTGACCGGGCAGATCAGACTGCACAGGTTGCAGCCAACACAGTCGTCGTACTTGATCCACACCCGGGTGCGGCCATCGTCTGACCGCTCGGCACCGATTGCCTGGTGGGCGCCGTCGTTGCAGGCGATGTAGCAGAGAGCGCAGCCGATGCAGGCTTCCTGGTCGATCTCGGCCTTGATGATGTAGTTCAAGTCGAGGTGCTGCCACTCCGTGACCCGCCCAACGCTTTGGCCCCGCAGTTGCGCGACGCTGCTCATTCCTTTGCCGTCCAGGTAGTTGCTGAGCCCGTCGATCATGCCCTCCACAATGCGGAAGCCGTAGTGCATGACGGCCGTGCAAACTTGCACATTGGTGGCTCCCAGCAGGATGAACTCCGCCGCATCTCGCCAGGTCGTGACTCCACCGATTCCGCTGATCGGTACATCGTCGGTGGCAGGGTCGCCGGCGATGGCGGACACCATGTTGAGAGCGATCGGTTTGACGGCGGGCCTGCAGTAGCCGCCGTGGCTGGACTTGTCGCCGACCACCGGGCGGGGTGTCATGGTGTCGAGGTCGACGCCGGTGATGCTGTTGACGGTGTTGATCAGGCTGATGGCGTCGGCTCCTCCGGCCTTGGCAGCCCGGGCCGCCGACCGGATGTCGGTGATGTTGGGAGTCAGCTTCACAATCACCGGCGTTTCGGCCACCTCTTTGGCCCACTCCGTGATTTGCGAGCAGTACTCGGGGACCTGGCCGATGGCGCTGCCCATACCCCGCTCCGACATGCCATGCGGGCATCCGAAGTTGAGCTCCACTCCGTCGGCCCCGGTGTCCTCGATCTGTTTGACCACCGTGTGCCACGCCTCGCGTTTCGACTCGACCATGGCGCTCACGACCACTGCGTGGTTCGGGTACCGCCGCTTGACCTCCCGGATCTCCTTCAGGTTCACCTCGAGCGAGCGATCGGTGATCAACTCGATGTTGTTGAGGCCCATCATGCGGGACCCGTCCAGATCGACTGAGCTGTAGCGGGACCAGGTGTTCTCGATCGGCTCGCCGATCGTCTTCCACACCGCTCCGCCCCAACCTGCGTCGAATGCTCGGACGACCTGGTCCCCAGTATTGGTGGGCGGCCCGGAGGCCAGCCAGAACGGGTTTGGTGAAGTAATCCCAGCCAGGTTTGCTGTCAGGTCGGCCATCTCAGTTCCCTTCCTGCGAGTGCGCCCTCAGTGCGTGATCGATGCCGCGGGCCGCTTGCTTTCCGTGTTCAACCGCGTTGACGACCTCTTTACCGCCGTTGATGCAATCACCGCCGGCCCAGATACGGTCGTGGCCGGTGCGGAAGCCGCGGTCGACCACTACTCGCCCCGAGCCATCGAGTTCCACCCCGTCGATGCCGTCGTAGAAGGCCCGGTGGGCTACCTGGCCGGTGGCCCGGAAGACCCGGGTGACGTGGAGATCAAATTCGGTGCCTTCCAGGGCTTTGACTGCCGGGCGGCCATCCTTTCCCGGCTCACCCAGCTCGGTGCGGCGGCATGTGATGCTCGCGACCGTGGACTCGCCGTTAACGGCTACCGGCACTGCCTGCGCGACTAGCTCGACCCCGTCCGAGAGCGCCTTCTCGATCTCGTGTGGGTAGGCCCGCATGTGGGGACGGGCTCTCCGAAAGATCAAGTAGACCTTGCCGGCCCCCAGACGAGCCGATTGGGTGGCGGCGTCAATCGCCGTGTTGCCTGCTCCAATCACCGCGACACGTTCGCCGGCCAGCGACATCTGTTCCCGTGGTGTTGCCTTTAGTTCCTCGATGAAGTCGAGAGCCGGGGCGACTCCCTCGAGATCCTCTCCCGGGATTCCCAGTGGGGAGGACCGTGCCAGGCCGGTGCCCAGGAACACGGCGTCGTAATCCTCCAGCAGTGAACCGACAGTTACATCTTCTCCCACCCGCACTCCGTTGCGCAGCTCGCCGCCGTGTGACAGGACCCAGTCGACCTCAGCCAGGGCGGTGGCCGGAGCCATCTTGTAGTCGGCTACTCCGTGGGTGTTGAGCCCTCCCGGCGTCTGGGCGGCATCGAGGATCACGGCGGCGTGCCCATGCCGGGACAGTTCGGCCGCGCAACTGAGCCCGGCCGGTCCGGCGCCGACGATGGCAACGCGGAAGCCGGTGGAGGGGGCGGGCGAGAAGCTAGGTCCGCCACCGAAGACGACCGGGTCGGTGGCGTAGCCCTGCAGCCCGCCGATTCGGATCGGGCGTTCGTGCAGGTCGTGGAGCACGCAGGCGCCTTCGCACAGAACCTCGGTCGGGCACACCCTGGCGCAGGAGGCTCCCAGGATGTTGGCATCGAAGATGGTGTGAGCCGATCCGAGCAGGTCATCGGTGGCAATTTGCTTGATGAAGCGGGGCACGTCGATATGGGTTGGGCAGGCTCTGGTGCAGGGTGCGTCCCAGCACATCAGGCACCGGTTGGCTTCGGCCAGCGCCTCGTCGCGGCTCAGAGGCGGGGGTGGCTCCAGAGCAGCCCAGGTATGGTCCGACACCTGTGTCATTCGAATTACCTCCGGTCGGCTGGCATCCCTCCTTCGAGACTACGCGTTTAGGGCGCGAGTCGAACGCACCTTTCAGGATGCTTAGGCTGGTAGCCGCATGGGAAAGGAAGCTGGCATCCAGCACATCCTGGTCATCAACCCGAACAGTTCTGAGAGTATTACGGCCCAGATCCACGATGCGGTGGCCGACGGGGAGGCCGTGCAGGTGGTCACTTCGCGGCACGGGCCACCGGCCATCGAGTCCGACGCCGACGTGGTGGCGGCGGTTGCGCCCATGTTGCATCTGGCGCGGCGGCAGTCGGCGGATGCTCTGGTGGTGGCGTGCTTCTCCGATCCCGGACTGGAGGCGCTGAGGGCACAGAGCCGGGTCCCCGCCTTTGGCATCGCTGAGTCGGCCGTCCACCGCGCCCTTGAATTGGGAGACAGCGTCGGGATCATCTCGAGCGTGGACGACTCCCTCCCGCGTCATAGGCGTTACTGGGCCAAGCTGGGTGTGGTCGACAGAGTCGTCGACGACATTGCGCTGGGGCTGGGAGTGTTGGAGCTGAACACCGATGAGGCGTTCGATCGCGCGCTGCAAGCCGGACGCGATCTGGTGTCGGCCGGTGCCGACGTCGTGGTGCTGGGTTGCACAGGAATGACCCACATGCAGGGCAGCCTTCAGCGCTCACTGGGGGTTCCCGTGGTCGATCCCTGCTTGGCAGCCGTTCAAGACGCTCGGGACAGCCTGGAAGCAGCACCGGCATGACCCTGCCGACCGGTGGGTTCGTCGCCATCTCGGTAA
>JBPCTX010000138.1:0-3121 GCA_051011455.1 Acidimicrobiia bacterium
CGGCGGAGAGGAACATCGCCTGATAGCTGAACCAGCGAATGGTGAGCCCCAGCAGAGGGCCGCCGACGAGTGTGCCGACGTCGAACAGCCCGGTGTAGACGGCCATGGCGGCCCCGCGCTCGGCGACCCGGGCCCGGGTGACGGTAAGTGCATAGAGGATTGGAAAGCTGTAGCCGTGGCCGGTTCCGCACAGGACCCCGGCCAATCCGACGGCGGCATCGGTTGAGGCGAAGGCCAACACCACCAGCCCGGCAGCCAGGAACAGCATGGCGGGGACAAGCGCACGTTTGGGACCAACCCGATCCGGTACCCAGCCCAGGGCAAGCCGGAGGGTTATCGCAGTCCCGGCATAGAAAGCGAAGAACAGCCCAACCGTCCCCACGCCGGTCTCGTCGACGAACGTCCTGAGAAAGGTGAAATAGGCGGTCAAGACGAATGAGAACACAAGGGTGATCCACCACAACGGCAGCAGGTGGACTCCGGTGATCGACTCCAGGAAGCCCCGGGCCGGCGGCTGCTCGGCCAGGTGAGGAGCGTCGTAGAGGGGGAGCGAAAGCAACAGCGAAACGAAGGCGAAGCCGGCCGCAGTGACGAACAGCACATCGAAGTCCCACCCGTTCAGAATCACGTCTCCCAGAACCCCCGCCAGTGCGATCGGCAGCATGCCGGATACACCGAACAGTGCCAACCCCTGGGTCCGCTTCTCCTCAGGCACCCAGTCGGCGGCAAAGGTGAAGAGCACTGTGAAGAGGATCGCCTCCGACAGCCCGTGGACCACGCGGATGGTGTACACCCATCCGTCGATCTGATCAACGGTCAGATAGAGCAGCACCGCCCCCAGGTTGAGGGCGTTGCCGAACAGGATGAGGGGCCGCCGCCCGCGCTGATCCATCAGACGTCCTACCCAGGGCCGAATCAGGATGGAGGCGATGGCGGCGAATCCCACAATGAGCCCGATCACCGCCTCGGTCGCTCCCAGTTCGTCCAGGAACCCGGGGAAATGGATGAACAGGGCGAAGGCCATCCCATGGCTGAAGGTGGCCAGGGACGCGAGCACGAAGGGTCGGCTCAGCAGCTTTCCGGACATTCAGCGATTCTCGCGCCGGGTCACGATGCGCCGGGCCGACCGGTCTCCGTCACCGGCTTCAAGGGGCCGTCGCCGGGTATCCGGCAACTAGCCATCCAGCGGTCTGACCTCGACCAGCCGCACCCGCCTGCGGGTGGCAGCCGTCACCATCAGCTGATATCCGACAGTATCCGCACTCTCACCGGGGCGGGGAATGCGCCCGAACAGCCCGAGCACCAGGCCCCCGACCGTGTTCCAGTCCCCCTCCGGCATGTCGACGCCCAGAGCTCTCTCAAGCTCGCTCACAGGCAACCGGGCATCCACCCGCCAACCGCCGTTGGCAAGCTCCTGGATCTGGGGGAGCCGATCTTCCCCCTCATCCGCCACCTCGCCCACCAGTTCCTCGACCACGTCCTCGATGGTGACGATGCCGGCGGTGCCGCCGTGCTCATCAACCGCCACCGCGAAGTGGAGGCCCGCCCGCTGCATCTCACGCAGCAACGCCAGCACTCGCTTGCTTTCGGGAACTATCAGCACCTCGCGCGCCAGCACACCGACCGGCTCGTTGTTGCCTTCAGATAGATGGCGGGCAAGATCCCTGAGACGCACGACACCAGACAGCTGGTCGGGATCACCCTCATGCACCGGCAGCCTCCGGTGACCGGAAGCGACGGCCAAATCCAGAGCCTCCCGCGCCGGGGTGTCCGAGGACACCGAGACCACGTCGGTGCGCGGAACCAGAATCTCATCCACCAGCTGGTCCCCCACCTGGAATGCCCGCTCCATCAGCTCGAGATCGCTGTCGGCAATTGCCCCGCTCTGGGCGGCCTGAGCCGCCAGCCGCCGCAACTCGTCCTCGGTAATTCCGGCCGTCCCGGCGATCCCCTGTCCGGGGGCCTGTAGATCGGCGAACCAGATGAGAAGCGAGACCACCGGCCGCAACAGATTCTTCAGCAGGCCCACCAGAGGAGCCGTGCTCTTGGCGACCGGCAGCGGATGACGCACTGCATAGGTCTTGGGGATGGCCTCGGCATACACAAACATGACCAGGGTCAGAACGATCGAGGCGATGGTGACCCCCACGTTCCCAAACCATCGCTCCGCCAGCAGCCCGGTAGCCGTAGCAGCCCCGATCTGCACCAGCAGCACTGTCAGGAGAACCGTGTTCATCACCCGGGGGAGATCATCCAGCAAGCGGAGCAAGCGACGCGCCCCACCATCGCCGTCGTCGGCCAGAACTTCGACCGCCGTGCGCCGGACCCGGAGCAGGGCGGCCTCGGCCGCGCCCAGGTAGACCGCCACGCCCACGAGCACGACGAGGAGCAGAATGAGCGGAAGGTCCTCAGCCACGTTCCAACGATAGGCCCGTATCCGGCCCGGGACGGTCCGTACACTCGGGGGGATGGCCAGGCCAGACGACGAGGTGTACACGCACACACACGAGCCGGTGGTTCTGGCATCACATGCGGCCCGGACGGCAGAGGAGGCCGCCGCCTTCCTCCTCCCCCATTTGACACCCGGCATGCGGTTGCTCGACCTCGGATGCGGCCCCGGTTCTATCACTGTGGGGCTGGCCCGGTATGTGGCACCGGCCCCAACCATTGGAATCGACCAATCCCAAGACGCTTTGGGGGCCGCGGCGGCCCTGGCCGTGGAGAAGAGGGTGGGCAACGTCGAATTCCGCCGGGCCGATGTCTATGAGCTTCCCTTCGACGACGGCAGCTTCGACGTGGTGTACGGGCACCAGTTGATGCAGCACCTGGCCGACCCTGTCACCGCTCTGATCGAAGCCCGCCGGGTACTTTCCAGCGGCGGCTACCTGGCGGTGAGGGATGCCGACTATCAGACCATGACCCACCATCCCCACGATCCAATGCTCGACAAGTGGCTGGAGGGCTACCGGAACCTTGCCCGCCAGAACGGTGGTGAGCCCGACGCCGGCCGTCGGCTGGTCGAATGGGTGCGAGCGGCAGGATTCGACCACATCCACGCCACCGCCTCCACCTGGTTGTTCGCCACTCCCGCCGAGAGGGCCGCGTGGGCCGACCTGTGGAC
>JBPCTX010000139.1:0-7038 GCA_051011455.1 Acidimicrobiia bacterium
ACCCGGTATCCCGTAGAAGAACTCGTAGTCGGCAGCTCCAGTGGTGTTGGCATCGGCTAGAAGCAGATATCCGGTGCTCTCCCTGTACACGCCGACGGTGGCAATACCATCACCGTTCCAGTCACACATGACAGGCGTATCGCCGGGAACACCGTAGAAGAAGTCCGTGCCGCCCGGCACGTGCCAGGTAGAGCCGGCCGGTTGGTAGAAGGCAATCTCGGTTCCCGACGTGGAACCGGACCCTGCAACTGCTCCGTGGAGCGGCACGACAATTGTCATGACCGCGATAGCGATAGCCAGACGCCTCATTCAAATCCCTCACAGTGGTTGAGTCACCTACTCCGAGTGGTATCGACCACAGAGAGTGATCACTTGAGGAGAGGATGAGGCTCCATCTGGGGTGCCGGCCGCCCCGGGAAGATCGTCGTCTGAGAGCGATCGGCTCGCCGCTGACAACACGTACACTGCTCTTACGTGAAGGTCCTGCAAATCCACACCCAGTACCGCCAGCCGGGAGGCGAGGACACTGTCGCATCCAATGAGGCCGAGTTGCTGCGCAACGCC
This sequence comes from Acidimicrobiia bacterium, assembly GCA_051011455.1. Classification (GTDB taxonomy): domain Bacteria; phylum Actinomycetota; class Acidimicrobiia; order Spongiisociales; family SHLN01; genus SHLN01. The sequence goes on from JBPCTX010000139.1 coordinate 565, forward strand.
GGTCACTCGGTGATTGAACACCGCGAGCAGAACCCCCCCGGGCCAATGGCGGCCGGCGGCGACATGATCCGGGCTGCCTGGAACCCCGCCGCCGCCCGGCGAATCCGCGATCTAGTGCGGGTCCATGAGCCCGACGTCACGCATATCCACAACACCTGGTATCACCTGTCGCCATCGGTGTTCCGGGGAGCGCAGGAAGCCGGCTCCCCCACCGTCCTCACGCTTCACAACTACCGGCTGGCTTGCGCCAATGCGATGCTCCTGCGCGATGGCAAGCCGTGCGAGCTTTGCGTCTCCAGCCAGAACGCCTGGTACGGAGTCCGCTACAAGTGCTACCTGGACAACTATGCCCAGTCCCTGGCCTCGGCTGCCACCATCGCTTTCAACCGCCGGCGCGGCACCTGGCGCAAGGATGTTGACCTGATCCTGGCCCTCACGGAGTTCGCCAGGGACCGGTTTATCGAGAGCGGGATCCCAGCCGACCGGATCGCCGTCAAGCCCAACTTCGTTCCCGACCCCGGTCCCCGGAAACTCCCGGCCGCCGACTCGGACCTGGTCCTGTTCGTTGGGCGCCTCACCACTGAGAAGGCGCCCGACATCCTCATCGATGCCTGGCAACAGGCAGAACTCGACTATCGCCTGGAGATCATCGGAGTTGGGCCCCTAGAGGCAGATCTACGGCGCCGCGGGGTCAGAGGGGTCTCGCTTACCGGTCAGCTCGACCACTCGCAGGTTCGTGAGTTGATGCTCGAGGCCAGGGCGCTGGTGCTCCCCTCCATCTGGTACGAGGGATTGAGCATGGTGTTGCTGGAGGCCCTGGCAGCCGGAGTGCCGGTTCTGGCCTCCGAGATCGGCCCGATCCCAGAAGTGGTGGCGCCGCTGGGACCGGAGTGGCTGGCACGACCAGGCGACGTCGGCGACCTCGCCAAGGGGCTCGCCCGCCTGGAGGACGCCATACACATTGCGGAGTCTTCGGCCAGGGCGCGCCAGCTCTACCTGGATCGCTACTCGGAGGACAAAGGCCTGGCCGAGCTCGAGTCGGTTTACGAAAGGGTCGTGCGGACCATTTCAGGTCCCCCAGCGGCCGGTCGATAATCCCGGTATGGGTCTGGCTCGGATTGATGTATTGGGCGTCGGCATCTCCGCCATCAACATGGAAATGGCGATTGCGGAGCTAACCCGCTGGGTCGATGAACAGGAACGGCGCTACGTGTGCGTCACTGGAGTGCACGGCGTCATGGAGTCTCAGGCAGACGTCGAATTGCTGCGCATCCACAACCGGTCCGGCCTCACCACTCCGGACGGCATGCCCATGGTCTGGGCAGGCCAGAAGGCCGGAGCCGACCACATGTCGCGGGTATACGGACCCGACTTGATGCTCGAGATCTGCCAACGATCGCCCGCTGCCGGTTGGACGCACTACTTCTACGGAGGCAAGGAAGGCGTTCCCGAGCTTCTCGCCCAGAAACTGCAAGACCGGTACCCGGGGCTGAAGGTGGTCGGAACCCATTCACCTCCGTTCCGGTCTCTCACTCGAGAGGAGTCCGACCAGGTCGTCGCGTCAATCAATGCGGCCGGGCCCGATTTCGTCTGGGTCGGTCTCAGTACTCCCAAGCAGGAACGCTGGATGGACGCCAACCGCGGACAACTCGAAGCTCCGGCGATCCTGGGAGTGGGAGCGGCCTTCGATATCCACGCGGGTCTGCTGCCCCAGGCGCCGGCCTGGATGCAGCAACGTGGTTTGGAATGGCTCTACCGACTGCTCAAGGAGCCCCGCCGGCTGTGGAAACGCTACCTCGGCAACAATCCCCGTTTCGTGCTCAAGGTGCTCCGTCGACCACCGAGATTGGTGGCCGACCACCAGCTCGACCGGGGCCCCCGCCCCCCCGATAAGACCACGGAAAGTGAACTACACTGATGAGTTGCGGGGCAACCGGGGGTGGGATGTTCATCGTCCGGTTCAGTATTCATCTTCAATAACCCACATCGAAAAGGACAGATTCTCAACATGGAACGCGTACTTGTCACCGGCGCCGGCGGATTCATCGGCCATCACCTCGTCACCGACCTGCGCAAGCGCGGTTACTGGGTCCGCGGCGTGGACATCAAGGAGCCCGAATTCACCGATATCGACGCCGACGAGTTCCAACTACTTGATTTGCGCCGCTGGGAGAGCTGCCTGGAGGCGACGAAAGACATCGACCACGTCTACGCACTGGCAGCCGACATGGGCGGCATGGGATTCATCTCCGCCAATCACTCCACGATCCTGCACAACAACGCCCTCATCAACCTCCACACTCTGGAAGCCGCCCGTGAGAACAACGTGTCCCGGTACCTCTACACCTCATCGGCCTGCATCTACCCCGAGTACCTGCAGGAGGACGCCGACGTCACACCGCTCAAGGAGGAAGACGCCTATCCGGCGGCGCCCCAGGACGCCTATGGCTGGGAGAAGCTCATCTCCGAGATCGCAGCTCACTACTACCACCTGGACTACGGAATGGACGTCCGGGTGGTCCGTTTCCACAACATCTACGGCCCGTACGGCACCTGGACCGGAGGTCGGGAGAAGGCTCCGGCCGCGCTGTGCCGAAAAGTGGCTGAGGCCGAGGACGGCGGCACCATCGAGATCTGGGGCGACGGTGAACAGACCCGATCCTTCTGCCATGTCGACGACACGGTCGAGGGCATCTATCGGCTCATGATGTCTGACCACACCGAGCCCCTCAACCTGGGCCGGGATCGAATGGTCACCATCAACGAACTGGCTGAGATAATTGTCGAGATCTCCGGGAAACGCGACATCCGACTCAAGCATGTCGACGGTCCCCAGGGCGTCAGGGGCCGAAATTCGGACAACACTAAGCTGCGTGAAGTCCTCGGTTGGGACCCCTCCACCGCCCTCGAGGAGGGGCTGGTCGGGACCTATCGTTGGATCGAGAAGCAGATCCAGGAAGCCCGGAGTTAGGGAACGGTCTTCCCGACGCCACGGCGAACCCAGGGGGAGGTGTGGTGACTGAATCCATACGGCCTCCCGTCGAGGAAACCGGCTACGAGCCAAGCACCGAAGCGCAGACGCTTCTGCGGTCGGGACGCCGACAGCGCGACAACCTGTATGTCCTGCTGGCACATGCTCTGGCCGTGCTGCTGGCGGGATATCTCCTCTTCGACCGCACCTTCGCCTGGCTCCACGTGCCGGGCACCCCTCTGTTCATAGGTGAGATCGTCCTGGCCTTCGGCCTCTACGTCACCATCCGGTCCCGACAAGCCGGGAGGTTCATAAGGCTGAGCCCCCCGATGCAAATGCTGGTCGTGTTCATGGCCTTCGGAACCGTTCTCACCCTGATCGGTGCCATGTCCCATGATCCTCAGGAAGCAGCCCGCGATGCTGCCATCTGGTACTACGGGCTATTCGCCGTGATCATCGGCTCGTTGGCCCGGGCCTGGGAGCCCGCCTACGACTTCTTCTTGAAGTGGTACCTCAAAATCATCCCGGTCTTCCTGCTGGTCGGCGTCGTTCGGCTCTTCTTTGCCAACCGGGACGGCACCATCTATGTCCCGGATTCAGAAGTGGCCATCACTTCCCACAAACCCGGCAACCTGGGAGTCCAGGCGCTCATGGCCGTCGCCTTCCTACTGCTGGTGGTCGCTCCGGAGTTGGAGCGCAAGGAGCGAAACCGACACCTGTTGCTCACTGTCGGCGGCCTGATGCTGCTCGCCCTGGCCGGGACGCAGAACCGGGGAACCCTGGTGGCCGGATTCATCGCTCTGTTCATCATCTACTTTGCCGGCAAAGCTGCCCGACCGGTGATGGGCGGCGTGCTGGTAGTGGTCCTGGCGACCATGGTGCTCGGCTTCGCCTTCAACCTTCGCTTCGAGCTAGAGCGCCGCGAAGTCTCCGTTGAGCAGCTGATCACGAACATGCTCTCGCTATCGGTACCGGACAATCCCGACGGGGAGGTAGCCGACGACGGCACCATCGCCTGGCGTCTCAAACTCTGGGACCTGGTCCTCGACGACACCCTCTCCTCCGAGCGGTTCTTCTCAGGCTTTGGTTTCGGCCCCAACCTGGCCAGCCGGTATGGCTTCGTGGCGGGACCGGACATCGGGCCGGAACTCCGCAACCCGCACAACTCCCACCTCTCGGTGGTAGCTCGTATGGGACTCGTCGGGGCCGGCTTGTGGATCGCGCTGTGGACCATGTGGTACCGCCACCTCTGGAAAGCCCGAAAACGGTTCAAGTTCGCCGGTGACGAGCAGAAAGCCGGCTTCCTGGCGTGGTGCATGGTGGCCGCGATGGCGGCGCTCATCAACGGCATCTTCGATCCCAGCCTGGAGGGGCCACAGGCAGCCGTGTGGGTTTGGTGCATCTTCGGTCTGGGCGCGTTCGTGGCGGTCGAAGGCACGGTGGCGCGATGGCGCAAGCGGACACCGGCCTGGGCTCGTCACGACGCCATCTGATGAGCGAGGAGTCCACGGTTCCCGGCGGTTCTCGGCCGCGCCTGCTCGTCTTTGCTTACGCCTGCGAGCCAGGTCGCGGCTCGGAGCCGGGCGTGGGATGGAGCCTTGTCCAATCAGTGGCCAGGTTCGCCAATCCCGTGGTGCTGGTGGGACCAGAGCACATCGATGCCATACGCCAATGGGAGCTAGACAATCCCGACTCGCCTATCGAGTTCCAACTCGTCCCGGAGCCGGGCTGGGCCCGCTGGCTGCCCCATGAGCCGACCGACAAGTCCCGCCGCCACCTCATTGGATACTTTCTCAGTTATCTCGGCTGGCAGCGAAAGGCGGCCCGGGTGGCGCGCAGCTTGCACGCCGAACGCCAATTCGACGTCGCCCATCACGCCACCTACTCGGTCTACTGGCTGCCTTCGCCTGGACGCGGCCTGGACACGCCGTTGGTTTGGGGTCCGGTTGGTGGTGCCGTCACCACCCCTCTCAACATGTGGAGGGCGCTCGGTATCAAAGGGATAGCGTCGGAAGCACTCGACCTGGTTGCAGTCCGCTTGTTCTCACTCGCCCCATCCACCAGACGGACCTGGCGGAGAGCCAGCGTGCGATTGCTTCAGAGCGAGGAAACCAGACACCGGCTCGGCCGGGAGCGCAACGATGATCTGCTTCTGAATCACGTGATGTTCACCGAGGTCGAGCGAGAGCCCAAGCCGCGGGACCAGTTCATGTTGTTCCTGTCATCGTTCGAGCCGCGCAAGGGCCTCCGATTCGCCCTCCGCGGTCTGGCCGCAGCCGATCCCGCCGTTCGGATGATCATCGTTGGCGATGGTCCGGAGCGAGAAGCGGTCGAGTCGCTGATCACCGAGCTCGATCTGCAAGACCGCGTTGAGCTCCGCGGCTGGCTGCCGTATCCAGAGGCCATGGACTTGCTAGATCGGGCAGGAGCCGTGGTGTTCGCCGGCGTGCGTGAGGAGGGTGGGACCGCTCTAGCCGAGGCGATGCAGCGGGGAGCACCCGTTATCGTCTTCGCCAACGGCGGAGCTAAGACAGTGGCGGAAGCCGCGGTGGATCCCGACAGAGTCCGGCTGATACCACCCGGCACCCGGGATGAGATCGCGGCCGGCTTCGGCCAAGCCATGACCCACTTCCACAACACCACCGACCTCCCCAACACCCCGAACCTGGATACCGCGGCTGCGCACAAGCAGTTGGAAGAAGCGATCAGAAGCGCGATGGGCTGAATCGGCTATCAGCCATCAGCTATCAGCCATCAGCTATCAGCCAGAACGTTGTCCGGCCACGTCGCCTTCCACACGTTCTTGCCTACTGCCTACTGCCTACTGCGCTATCGGCAACCGGCAACGTTCTCGACCGGAGCTCGAGAAGTTACTCTTCGCGCTTGGAGCGGCGGCTGAGGCGGCCGGCGCTTGAGCCGGCTGGGGTGCGGCCGGCCGATTCGCCTCCGAGACCAAGGATGTCCTTCATCGAGCCTTCCGAGGCCGTCATCTCGGCGCGCAGCGGCGCCTTGGTGTAGATGTAGCCGATGGCCGGGGTCTCGATGAAGTGGAGACGGTCGGCGACCTCCTCCAGTTCACCCACCCGGCTGTTGTGAGCCACGATGGCAACAACTGCATCGACGTAACGAACCAGCGTGCTGGCGTAGGCCACCTGCAGCAGCGGCGGGCCGTCGATGATCACCAGGTCGAACTGCTCTTTGACCTCCGTGAAGAAGCGCTGCGTGTCCTCAGTACGGAAGAAGTTGGCGGCCTCCACCGGCTGGCGACCTCGCCACAGCAGATAGAGGGAGCGATCGTCTGTGACGACGACCTGCCGAACGGCCTGCTCGAGCGGAACGACTCCGGCCACTACCTCCGTGATACCGGCGGCCGGCTGCTCGTCTCCCAGGAACAGGCTGGTGAGCTCCTGGTTGCCAAAGTCGGCGTCGATCACCAGTACCCGCAGCCCCTCCCGAGCAGCTGCGATGGCGGTGTTGGCGGCCGCCGTTGTCTTACCGCTCGC